>VGYP01000055.1 GCA_016872955.1 Planctomycetota bacterium | reverse complement strand
TCTCGTCGCGGGCCGCGAGTTTCTTGAGGCCAATGCCAAGAAGCCGGACATCACCACGCTTCCCAGCGGGCTCCAATACCAGGTGGTGAAGCAAGGCGCTGGCCCGAAGCCGACGCTGGACGATGTGGTCGAGGCGAGGTACCGCGGCACGCACATCGACGGCACCGAGTTCGACGGCACCGAACCCGGAGGCGAGCCGGCCGCCTTCCCGCTGCGGGGCGTGGTGCCAGGCTGGCAGGAAGCCCTCGTGCGAATGCCGGTCGGGGCACGATGGCGGGTCTGGCTGCCGCCGGACATGGGCTATGGCGAGGCCGGATCGCCCCCGGCAATCGAGCCCAACGAGGTGCTCGCCTTCGAGATCGAGCTGGTTTCCATCCGTCCGCGGGGCCGTTGAACGGGCTCCCGTGAGGCCTCGGAACGCTGAAATCAGGCCTGAAAAGGTGTGTTTTGGCCGCCCTGGGGGAACCAGGACCAGGCGCCGGAAAATATTCACCAGCCAGCCCAGTCTTCTTGAACTGCCCGACCGTCAAAGTATTCTCAGAACGTTCGGCGGCGACGTTCCCGGAGTTTCTTCGGGCGCGGTGACGTCCGCCGAGCAGCCAGATTCCCTCGAAATTCCCGGGAGATCGATCGAAATGTCGCAGCGTCGCTGGATGAAGTTTGTGGGTGCCCTCACGTTCGCCGCCGTGGCGGTGGCGACCTGCGATGCCCAGGCAGGGTGGCATCACCGTCATGGCAGTTCGGGCGGGTCGTCGGGCGGATCGTCCGGCGGGTCGTCGGGCGGATCGTCCGGTGGTTCGTCGGGCGGATCGTCCGGCGGCAGTTCGGGCGGATCGTCCGGCGGCAGCTACGGCTCGTACGGTTCATCCGGGGGCAGCGACGGCAGCTATGGTTCGCACGGCAGTTGGGGAAGCCGGCACGCCTCACGCAAGGCGATGCGGGCCGCGCGTCACGCCAGTCACGGCTCATCCGGCGGCTCGTCCGGCGGCAGCTATTCATCCAGCTACGGTTCGTCGGGCGGATCCTCGGGCGGCAGTTCGGGTGGGTCGTCGGGCGGCAGCTACGGCGGTAGCTCGGGCGGCGGGTACGTGGAAGGCTACTCAGCCGGCATGCCGATCGAGTCCTATCGCGTCATCAATGAAGTACCCTCGAGCGTGGACGGCGAAGTGATCGGCAAGCCGCCGGCGGTCCCGGCCGAGCCGGCCGCCGATGATTCGACGAGCGTGCCGGCCGACGCCGGCCTGATCCTCGTCCGCCTACCTGCGGAGGCCAGGGTGTTCGTCAATGGCAAGGAGACGGCGTCAACGGGCGCGATGCGGCGATTCCTGTCCCGTGGCATGACCCCGGGCAAGTCGTACGAGTTCGTCGTGCGGATGGCGATCGACCGAGACGGCAAGATCGAGGAAGCCACGAAGGTGGTGACGCTGTCGGCGGGTGAGCGGGCCCAGGTGAACTTCGCGGCGGAGGCTCCGGCCACCGCCACGACGAGCCTCACGCTCCGCGTGCCGGCCGAGGCCACGGTGTTCCTGGCCGGAAATGCCACGACGTCGCGGGGTGAGGTGCGTCATTTCGAGACCGCGACGCTCGCCGCCGGACAGGTCTGGCGGAACTACGAGATCCGGGTCACGGCCGTCGTCGATGGCCAGGAGCGGACGGTCGCGAAGGTGATCGACCTGACGGCGGGCGACACGCTCGACCTCGCCCTCGATCCCGCCGCGGCCCCGGCGGAGGCCACCGCGTCGCTGCGGTAGCCCCGTCCCCGAATCTGGTGGCAAACCTGCCTGCCGTGCGGCTTTCCGCCGTACGGCAGGCTCGTTTTTGCACAGCCCGCGGCGCGACCTAGGCTTGTCGGAACGTCCCCGAGGTCGTGCCGTGATCCATGGCGTCGAACATGCCCCGCGTCCGCTGCGGCCCGGCCTGGCGAGGGTGCTCTTGTCGATTGTGATCATCGGCTACCTTGCCGGGGTGATCGTAGCGCCCCTCTCGGGCCCACCACCGGCGAGCGATCTCTCCCGCGTGCTGCTGCAGCCGTTTCGGCCGTTGCTCGGCGGGCTCTACCTGAGCCATGGCTACCGTTTTTTTGCGCCCAATCCTGGCCCGGGCCACTCGATCCGTTGGACGATCACGCTGCCCGATGGCTCGAGCCGATCGGGGGCCATCCCCGACGCCCGGGTCGACCGACCGCGCCTGCTCTATCACCGCCGCTTCATGGTGGCCGAAAAAATCGCCGGCCTCGTGCCGCCGCCCGACGCGCCGTCCGAGGTCCGGGCCAGCGCCCGGGCCGAGTGGCTGCCGCTGGTCAAGGGCGTCGCCGACAACCTGCTGCGGGCCCACGGTGGCGAGCGGGTCACGCTCGAGATGGTCGAACACTACCTGCCCGGGCCGGACGAGGTCGTCGAGGGGCGTGGCGGCCCCGACCTGGTAACGCCGCTGGGCACGTTCGCGCGTCGCGGGAGGCTGCCATGATCGCGACGCCACGCGACAGACCGCCGTCGCGACGACCGCTGCGGTCCTGGCTGTCCGACTGGGCGACGGCCTGGAATGCCTTCTGGTTTACGGTGGTCGACCCGTTGCCACTGGCGGTGATTCGCTTCGGCACCGGCGTGCTCCTGGCGTGGTCGAGCCTCGTCTGGCTCCTCGATGCCGACGCCTTTTTCGGGCCGCGCGGCTGGCTCGCCCCCGGGGACGTCTGGCGCATGAACGATCAACCATGGCAATGGAGTTGGTTCTTCGCCGCCGCCGACCCGACCGCGGTCCGTGTCTTGGGCGGTCTCTCGGTCTGCGCGGCGGTCCTGCTCGCGATCGGCCTGGCCACGCCGCTGGCGGCGCTGGTGTCGCTGCTCGCGCTCGTCAGCGCCGCCAACCGCGCACCGCTCAACACCTTCGGCCTCGACGACACCCTGGGCATGCTGCTGATCGGCCTCGTGGTCGGGCCATCCGGGGCGCGGCTGTCGATCGATGCCAGACTGTTCGGGGCAGGGGGGGGCGGGGGCGCGGTCGGCACGCGGGCGAACGTCGCCCTGCGGCT
Source organism: Planctomycetota bacterium (assembly GCA_016872955.1). Lineage (GTDB taxonomy): Bacteria > Planctomycetota > Planctomycetia > Pirellulales > UBA1268 > QWPN01. The sequence goes on along the minus strand of VGYP01000055.1, from coordinate 10,089 downwards.
GATCCAGGTTCACCTCTGCGTGATCTACTTCTTCTCGGGCTGCGGCAAACTGTTCGGGGCGAGTTGGTGGGAAGGGACGGCCATCTGGGGAGCGGCAGCCAACGTGCAATACCGCACCCTCGACCTCACCTGGCTCGCTGCCCACCCGCTGGCCGTCAATGCGATCACCCTGGCCACCCTATTCTGGGAGGTGGCCTACGCGGCCCTGGTCTGGCCGCGGCTGACGCGGCCCCTGTTTCTCGCGATGGCCGTGGCCGTCCACTTGGGAATCGGCCTCACGATGGGCATGATGGAGTTCGGGCTGGCGATGATCGTCGCCAACCTGGCGTTCGTGCCCGCCGCTGTCTGGCGTCGGCTCCTCACGCACCGCCCCGTCACCGCCCCGACCTTTCTCCGAACGGATCTCGCATGATCGACACGCTCGCCGTCGTCGGCGCCACCGGAGCTGTCGGCCGCATCATCGTGGAGTTGCTCGTCGCCCGACGCTTCCCGGCCCGCCACCTCAAGCTCCTCGCCTCGGCCCGGTCGGCCGGCCGGCCGCTCCAGGTCGGATCCGAGACGATCGAAATCGAGGAACTCACGCCTGAGTCGTTCGCCGGCGTCGAGTTGGCGATCGGCAGCACGCCCGACGAGGTGGCGGCGGAGTTCGTGCCCTGGGCCGTGGAGCGCAGCACCGTCGTGGTCGACGAGAGCGCGTTCTTCCGGATGCGGCCCGACGTACCGCTGGTGATCCCGGAGGTGAATGCCGCCGCGCTCGCCGGCCACACCGGCATTATCGCCAGTCCCAACTGCTCCACGACGCAGATGGTGATGGTCATGAAGCCACTCCACGACGCCGCCCGCATCCGGCGGGTCGTGGCGAGCACCTATCAGGCCGTCAGCGGGGCCGGCCTCGCCGCCAGCGAGGAACTCCGCCGCGGAGCCGCCGCCTGGCTGGCTGGCGACGAGACGCGAGGTCAGGTCTTTCCGCACCCCATCGCCGCCAACCTGATCCCGCAGATCGGCTCGCCCAAGGATGGCGGGTGCACGAGCGAGGAGCTCAAGATGGTGCATGAAACGCGGAAGATCCTCGGCGATGAGTCGATCGGCGTCTGCGTGACCTGCGTCCGGGTGCCGGTGGCCAACGGGCACAGCGAATCGCTCGTCATCGAAACCGAGCGGAAGCTCTCAGCCGCCGAAGCCCGCCGCCTGCTGGCGGCGGCGCCGGGCATCTTGGTCGACGACGACCTGGCCGCGAAGCGGTATCCCATGCCGCTGGCATGCAGCGGCCGCGACGAGGTGTTCGTGGGTCGCATCCGCGAGGATGCCTCCTGTCCCGCCGCGATCGCGCTATGGTGCGTCTCCGACAACCTCCGCAAGGGTGCGGCCACCAACGCCGTGCAGATCGCCGAGCGACTGGCGGTCGAGCCCGCGCTGCTGGCGGGCGCCGGGAGAGCGACGGGGTGACAGCCACCCGCACGATCCGGCTGCGGCTGGCCTACGAGGGCACACGGTATTCCGGCTGGCAGGTTCAGCCGGGCCGCCCAACGGTGCAGGGGATGCTGGCCGAGGCGATCCGCCGGGTCTCCGGGGAGACGCTCGTGCCCAAGGGCTCGAGCCGCACCGACGCGGGCGTGCATGCGCTCGACCAGGTGGCAGCCTTCACGACGGCGAGCCTCCTGGAGCCGGGGACCTGGCAGCGGGCGATCAACGCCCACCTACCGCCCGACGTGACGGTGCTGGCAGCCGACCTCGCTCCACCCGACTTCGATCCGGTCGCGGCGGCGGTCCGCAAACGCTACCGCTACCGGATCCACGACGCGGCCATCAAGCCGGTCCTGAGCAGGCACCTCGTCTGGACGTGGCGGGGCCGCCTCGACGAGCAGGTGATGGCCGCGGCGGCCACGGCTCTCGTCGGCGAGCACGACTTCACGAGCTTTGAGGCGACGACATCGCCACGGCGCTCGAAGGTCCGCACGATCCACGCCCTGACCGTGTTTCGGCCGGCCCTCCCGGACACCGCTCCCGGCACCGAGGTCTGGATCGAGGTCGAGGGCGATGGATTTTTGTACAACATGGTGCGGATCATCACGGGATCGCTGGTGATGGTGGGCGCCGGACGGCGAACCGCGCGGTGGTTGGCCGACGCGATCGCCGCCACAAACCGGACGGCCGCCGGTCCCACCGCGCCCCCGCAGGGGCTCGTCCTCGTGTCGATCCAACTCGCCCCCGACCCATCCCTTTCCGATTCCGTGCCATGTCCAAGCTCCCCGAGCGACTCGGATCGCTGAAGCTCGTGCAGCAGGTCGGCGTCGGCCGCCACTGCCAGATTTGGGAGGCCGCAGACCCGTCCGGCGGACGGGTGGCCGTCAAGGTGATCGTGCCCGCGATATCGCACGATCCCGCCCAGCGTGGGTTTCTCGAGCACGAACTCAAAGTAGCCGCGGCGCTCCACCATCCGACCATCATCCGCATCGACCGACTGTCGGAGGAGGGAGGGCTGCCGCATCTCGTGATGGAGTTCTTCCCGCATCCCAACCTCAAGAAGCAGATCCAAACCGGCAGTGAGGCGATCGCCCCGCGGCTGCAACGGCTGGTCACGGAAATCGCGCTGGCCCTCGATCACGTGCATGGCAAGGGTTGGGTGCACCGAGACGTGAAGCCTGAGAACGTGTTGGCCGGGCCGGACGGCCAGGTCAAGCTGATCGACTTTGCGATCGCCGCGCGGCTGACTGGATTCCTGGGCCGGCTGCTGGGCGGCTCGACCCCGCCGCAGGGGTCACCGAGCTACATGTCGCCCGAGCAGATTCGCGGGCAGGCCCTCGACGCCCGCAGCGACATCTACTCCTTTGGCTGCGTGCTGTTCGAACTGCTCACCGGCAAGCCGCCCTACGGTGGTGCGGCCAGCAACGAGATTCTGAACAAGCATGTCTCCACGGCGATCCCGGCCGTCGACAAGCTCAACCCCAACGCCACGTCGGCGGCGGCAAAGCTGCTCCGGCAGCTCTTGGCCAAGAACCCGTCCGAGCGGCCCAAGTCGATGCGGGAGGTGCTCGATCAGATCCGCGCAATCCGCCTGCTGGAACGGGTCACCGCCGGTTGAAGGGCTTTTTTACGGTTGACTCACCCGGGACCCGGCCAAGAAAATCTTGGCCGGATCGTCGCGTCGTTTCCGCTTCCTCGCCGCCCCTGGACGTTCGCCACATGGCCGCCGGCCTCCATCGACTGCCGCTCGAGAAGCCGATTTACGAGCTGGAGGATCGGATCGCCGCCCTCGAGGCCGCCCCTCTCGGCGGCCAACAGCAGGAGGAGCTCCGGCGGCTCCGCCGCGAGCTGGTGGAGGTGCAGCGGAAGATTTTCGGCGATCTCGACCCCTGGCAGACCGTCGAGGTGTCACGGCACCCGGACCGACCCAAGACGAGCGACTACCTCGAGCTCGTCTTCGACGAGTTCGTGGAGTTGCACGGCGACCGCGCTTACGGGGACGACCGGGCGATGCTCACGGGCTTCGCCAAACTCGACCAGTACCGCGTGCTGGTGATCGGGCACCAAAAAGGCAAGACGCTCGCCGAACGACAGGCCTGCCATTTCGGATGCGCCCATCCGGAGGGTTACCGCAAGGCGATGGGCAAGATGCGACTGGCGGCAAAGTACGGCCTGCCGGTGATCTGCCTGATCGACACGCCCGGCGCCTATCCGGGCGTGGGGGCCGAGGAGCGCGGGCAGGCGCAGGTGATCGCCGAAAGCATGTTCCTGATGGCGTCGCTGCCGGTGCCGATCATCTGCGTGGTGATCGGGGAAGGGGGCTCCGGGGGAGCCCTGGGCATCGGCGTCGGCGATCGGGTGGCCATGCTCGAGCACGCCTACTACAGCGTGATCAGTCCCGAGGGCTGCGCTGGCATCCTCTGGAAGAGCGTCGACTTCAAGGCCGACGCCGCCCGGGCTTTGCGGTTCCGGTCGCGGGACCTGGCCGAGTTCGGTGTCGTGGATGCGGTGATCGAGGAGCCGGCGGGGGGCGCCCACCGGCATCCGCGGCAGATGGCGATGCGGCTCAAGACCTACCTGGGCCGCTCGCTTCGCGAGCTGGTCGGCCGTCCGGCCGACGCCCTGGTGGCGGACCGGTACGACCGGTTCCGGAAACTGGGCGTCTTCGTCGAGGAAGGCCAGCCACGCTGACACGGGCCAGCGGCAATCCGGCCCGGGCCTCACCCGGTTTTTCCGATCCATCCGACCGAGATCTTCATGCGTAACGCCGAAAACCGCCGCAGTGGATCGGCTCAAGATGGGATGGACGTTCTCCATCGCGACTATTTCTGACCCCCTCCACAACGTCCGATAATGTCCCTTATGTCCGGACGAGGCACCCCGTTTTCCAGCGTCTTTCTCGCCTCGTCGAGAACCGGCCTGGTCTCACGCCGCGCCGTTTGGGTCCGTCGGCGTCATAGCTGTGGCCGCCCTGCCCCGATCCCGCGAGGGGCCGCCCGAGGGTGGCCATCGCGGCCGGCTACCGAGTCGGCAGTTGCGTCTGAGCACCGACCGGAAAGCTGCCCGGCGGGCCCGGTTCGCGGGCTGGGTTTCGCATGACGCTGCCGCTGGACGGTTGGGCCGGTTGCGCCGGCGCGATCGCCGGGTGGCCTGCAGGCAACGGCTCCCAGCCAACGACGGGCTGGGACGGGATTCCCCCGGGCCCCTGCCCCGCCGGACCGGCAGCGGTCCAGGCGGCCGCGGACCGCACGCCATCCCACATGGCCTGGAGGGGCGAAGCCGCTTGGGTGGAGGCCCCGGGGGACCCGTCGTCGGCGGGCTTTCTGAGTTCGTCCTCGAAGCGGTCGACGAAAGGCTTGACCGTCTCGACGATGTCCGGAGGCAGGATCTGATCGGCTCGGACGATGAGCTCCGCGACCAGCCGACCGCTCGTGCTGCCCACGATCTGTTCCCGATAGCCCGGCGCGAGCGTGACGACGAAAAACGTCACGACCACGCACAAGAGCACACCCTTGGCGAGCCCGAGCAGGAGTCCGAGTTGGTGGTCGAAGGCGGACAGTTTGACCGTCTTGATGAGGCCCGAGACCGCGCTGAACACCAACCACACCGCCAGCGACGTGCCGACATAGAGGGCAAGCATCGCGATCAGCCGGTTCCAGGGGGGCTGACCGCCAAAGAATGGCGAAAGCGGCCCTCCGAATCGCAACGCCACGAGGGCGCTGGCACCGATCCCGGCGATCCAGGCGATCTGCCAGACGATGCCCTTGAAATACCCCAGAATCGCGGCCGTCGCGAGAATCCCGAGCATCACGAGGTCGTAGCCTTCGATCGCCATCGTGCGCGACACCTCCGCAAGCCGTGTTGGGAACGAAAGTGGGAGTGTAGAACCGCACCCGCGACGCGGCGAAGGTCAGAAACGAAGGCTACGATCCGATGGCGAGCCCCACGAAAAAGCGACGCAGCCCCCGCAGGCCCCTCTCGCTGCGCCGCTTGCCACGCCACGACCTCCCGCAACGCCCAAAACCCACCAACCCACCCAGACCGCTACGCGGAAGCACGGGGCGGCGCGTTCGCGAATCTCCCGGCAGTACCACGTCGGCCGACCGCGCCGTTCCGGTAGTGCAGGGGAGCGGGGCACCGGTCACCTGACGCCTGCGGCGGCATCTGACGATAACCTGCCTAGGTCCTCCCGTTTCCGGCCTCGCGGCCGGCCGAGGACGGCCGTGGCGTCGGCGGGCCGGGGGGGAATCCGGCCGCCGCGTCGCCGCGCAAGGGATGCTCGCTCGTGCCCGGATTCCGCGTGCACATCACCGGTTCATCGATCGTGGGCCTCGGCTACGGCGCGGCCGCGTGGTACGTGGGCGACATGCACCCCATGACCTGCACGCTTGGCGCCGGCCTCTGCGCCGTCGCCGGCATGATGCCCGATCTCGACAGCGGACCGGGCATCCCGCTCCGCGAGAGCGTGGCGTTCGCGGCAGCCGTCGTGCCCATGATGATGCTCCACCGCCTGCAGCAGACGGGCATGCCGCTCGAAGCGATCATCCTCTGCGGTGCTGCGATGTATCTGGCGATCCGCTTCGGCCTGTCGTGGCTGCTCAAAAACTACTCCTATCATCGCGGCATGTTCCATAGCCTGCCGGCTTCGGCGATCGCCGGACAGGTCACGTTTCTCGCCTTCGCGGCGGAGGAACCGCTCCGCCGTTACTTCGTCTCCAGCGCCGTCGTGCTCGGCTTCCTGACGCACCTGGTGCTGGACGAAATCTGGAGCGTGAAGCTCGGGATGTTTGGGCCCAAGTTCAAGAAGTCGTTTGGCACGGCCCTCAAGTTCCACGGCCCCGTGCTCTGGCCGAACCTGGTCACTTATGTGTTGGCACTGGCCTTGGGCGCGCTGGCGGCTGGTGATGCCGCCTGGACGGAGAAACTGGCCACTGTCAAGCGGCAGATGGAGCAGGCCGCCCGCCCCTACCAACAGTACCCCTTTCAGCAGTGGCAATACCGGCGATAGCCGCCGCAGGCCGGCGTCATCGTCGACCTCTGGCCCAGCGCCCGACCATACGAAACACCGCGGCTGCCGAAGGCGGGCCGACGCACCGCCCACGAGTGACCCGGCAGGGCGACGCGGCCGGAAAAAATCGCGGGGCTCCTTGCCGCGCGTCGCTGGGCACGGGATCATGGGCCCCCTCCATCCCTTCCGACGCCTTCTATGACGTTCTCCGCGGTCGCCGTGCTCACCCAACTGCCCGTCGCGGCGCCGCTGGCGGTGTACCTCGTGCTGATCGCCGCCGCGGCCATGGCGGGCGGCTCGTCCGTGGCCCTGCTCGCGCTTGGCCACCGCCCCAACCAGGTCCTGCTCTCGGTCACCGGTGGCGTGCTGCTCGGCGTGGGAATGCTGCAACTGCTGCCTCACGCCGTGACCGAACTCGGGGGCGACGTCGACGCCACGGTCCGCTGGGCACTGGCCGGTTTCTTCGCGATGTTCCTCTTGGAGCGGGCATTTCACGGCCATGCCCATCACGCCGCCGAGTCGGCCTGCGATCACCCTGAACATTACAACGCTGAACACCACGGGCATCATGCCCATGAGCACCATGCCCACGCCCGCGGCGGCCGTGGTCGCGGCCCCTGGGCCTGGAGCGGCGCCTTCGCCGGCCTCGCCCTCCACAGCCTGGCCGACGGCGCGGCCCTGGCGGCCTCCGTCAATGCCGACGCGGCACACGGCGCCGGCCCACTCGCCGGCGTGGCCACCTTCCTGGCAATCCTGCTCCACAAGCCCCTCGATGCCGCGGTCATCGCCACCCTGATGTCGGAGGCGGGGGCGTCACGAAGCTTGCGGCTGGCGATGAATCTCGCCTACGCCGCGGTCGTGCCGGTGGGGGCCTGTTTCTTCCTGGCCAGCCTGCCGTTGTTCGGCGGCCGTCAGGACGTGGCGCTCGGCGTGGCGTTGGCCGTGGCGAGCGGCACCTTCATCTGTATCGCGGCCGCCGACCTGCTGCCCGAGGTGCAGTTCCACGCCCACGACCGCATGCTCTTGACCGCGTCGCTCGCCCTCGGGCTGGCATTGGCCTGGGGCATCACGGTGGCCGAACGATCGTCCCACGCCCACCAGCAGCACGCCGGGCCGCGTCATGACCACGAGCCCGTCACCGCGCCCGATCCCTGAGCCGGCCGGCTCCTTCAGCCCTCGATGTCGAGTCCTCGCGCCGCCCGCTCGCGACGGACGGCCGCCATCACCGCGGCGATCAGCGCGTGCTGCTCCCGGATCGGCTGCAACTGGGCCTGAAAACACCAGGCGATGACGGCCGCTAGGCCGATGCCGCCGACTAGGTGCCAGGTCACCCACTCCCGACTGCGCTCGGCCAGCCCGCCACCCGGATCGGCCGCGCCACCGCCGGCCGCGGTGGACCAACGCCGCATCGAGCCGGTAGGTCTCGACCACTTCACGGCACCAACGACCGGTGCCGATGAAATACGTGACGGACAGGCTGTTGACCAGCAGCACCGCGAGCGCCGTGAACATGCCCGACAGCCGGTGCACGGTTCCCCACCGGAGCACGGCGGGATCGGTCGTCCCGTGCAGGTCGCCGATCCAGAGTCCGAGACCCGCGGTGGCCGCGAGCAGGGAGACTGCGACCAACGCCGCACGGGTGAACGTCTTTTCCATGGCTCGTCGTTTCGCTGTCGCCGGCCGGGGCTTCCCGTCGCATCGCGGCGACCACCGCCGGACTGATGACTTTATAGCTGCAGCGGGCCCGGCGACCCATGTTCGTGCCTCGGCGGCGTACGATGATGGCACTCCCATGGCGTCTCCTGCCCCCGTCCCGCCCCCCGTCGTACTCGTGACCTGCGGTGATCCCGCCGGCGTCGGACCGGAACTCGTGGCTGCGGCCTGGACCGTCGCACCGCACGCCCGCGCCCGCCTTCGCGTCGTCGCCGATGCCCCGACGCTCGCCAACGTGCTGGCACGCCGCGGCCTCCCCGTGCCGCGGCTGACGCCGGTTCATTCCGGCGACCCGCGTCCCTCCGGCCCTGCGGACCTGCTCGTCATCGAGCCCGGCGGCGACGGGATCGATCCCGCGGCCATCCCCGACGGGGTCGTTTCGGCCGCGGGCGGCAGCGCCGCAGCCCGGGCCGTCGAGGTCGCCGCGGCTGCGGCCCTCGCCGGCACGGCGGCCGCGATCGTCACCGGGCCCCTGCACAAGGAGGCGCTCCACGCGGCGGGCTACGGCGTGCCCGGCCACACGGAACTGCTGGCCCGCGCCTGCGGCCTCGCCGACGACGCGGCGTCAATGATGCTCTGGCTGCCCGGACGGGCCGAGGCGCCGCACGGCCTCGGGGTGGTTCACGTGACGCTCCACGAACCGCTTGCCCGCGCCGTGGCCAGGCTCTCGGTGGACGGCATCGTCGCGGCCGGCCGGCGGCTGCGGGAGGGTCTCACCCACCTCGTCGGTCGCGAGCCGCGTCTCGCCGTCGCCGCGCTCAACCCCCATGGCGGCGAAGGGGGCCTGTTCGGCGACGAGGAGCCGCGAATTATGGTGCCGGCGGTGGACAGGCTGGCATCCGAGGGAGGCAACGTCCGCGGCCCACTCCCCGCCGACACGCTCTTCGTCCGGGCCATGGCCGGCGAGTTCGACGGCATCGTCGCCCTCTACCACGACCAGGGTCACATCCCCGTCAAACTGTTGGGGTTGCACCGCGCCGTCAACGTGACGCTCGGGCTCCCGCTGGTCCGCACGAGCGTCGCGCACGGCACGGCCTTCGATCTCGTCGGCACCGGCCGGGCCGACCCGACGGGGCTCGTGTCAGCCATCGACGCGGCCGTCCGACTTGCCATGGCACGGCGGATCAGGGCCGCATCAGGCCCATCGTTTTGACCACGTGTTCGGTGATGTCGACCAGCTCCTCGCTCGCCGTTTGGTAGTAGAAGGCGGTTGCATCCACCGGACCGTCGAGCACAGTCTCGTAAAAATCGATCACGACGATCGGTTCGGGTGGCGTCGCCGCCACCGGCCGCAGGCCCGGAATGGCCAGAAACTCAAGCCGCCGGATGACGAGGTCGCCGCGGCCCACGGAGAGCCGCGTGACCCAAGGAAAGCCGTCGGGCAGATCCTCCGGCCTGATCCCCTCGGGTCGCTTGGCTGCCGCGGCCAGTTCAGGCAGCAGGATCGGCAGCAGCCCCGGCTGCCAGTCGCCCGTGACGACCCACACGGGCTCGCCCTCGACCTCGCCGGCCGTCGCCGTCGTGAAGCGGAACCATTGTCTGGCCCACCAAAGGATCTTCTGCATGCCCCCGAGGAAGGGGGCCGTGTCGGCAGGATCGGCGGCGCCCAACTCGGCCAGGCGGCCGCGGACCCGCCGGATGTCGATGCGGTGCAGTGTGGCCGGGTCCGGCCCGATGCGGCGGTGCAACCAGCAGTACAACCCGTCGCCGACTTCCGTCATTTCGAACGATTCGGTGTCGCAGGTCAGCCTCGACTCGAAGCGGAACCGCTGGTCCTCGCCGCGGCCAGCCTGCAGGTAGCGGCCGGCGCCCACCAGCACCCGATCCCCCAGCCGAACCCGTTGACGAAGCCGCATCGACACCGACTCGGCCCGCGAGATCTTGGCGAGGCTGCTGGCGACGAT
>VGYP01000054.1 GCA_016872955.1 Planctomycetota bacterium | reverse complement strand
CGGCCCGCGTTGTTCTGGCGTGGCAATCGATCGTGGACGACGTCGAAACCGGCCGGCTCAACATCGACGTGCTCCAGCAGAATCAGGCGAAGAAGGAGCTGCAGACGGCTTCGGAGGTGCTGCCCCGGGCGGCCCGCGAGTGCTACAAGTGGCTGCTCTGCCCCGTGCAACAATCTGCCACCGATCCGGCGATCGACGTCGAGGCGTTTCCGCTCACGACCACGGCCGGCACGCTTCCGGGCGAGCTCTCGCGCGTCTGCACCGAGAACGAGCTGGTGATCTCGGCCTGGTCGCCGGTGCACTTGCGCAGCCTCTTGCAGCAGTTCTATTGGCGGGACGGCAAGACGGCAGCCGAGGTCCGCACGTTCTGGGACGACTCCCAGAAATACCTCTACATGCCGCGGCTCAAGAGCCGCGACGTGCTCTCTGGGGCGATCCGCGAAGGCGCGAAGACCCGCGACTACTTCGGCACCGCCCACGGCCGCACCGGCGAAGCCTTCGAGGGGTTTGCGCTGGGCGACCCGCATGTGCAGGCCGACGCCGATTCGCTCCTGCTCATCGAGCCGGCCGCTGCGGCGGCTTTTGCCAAGGCGAGGGATGCTGCAAAGCCGCCATCAGCCGCCGCCCCTGCGACCGGATCACAGCCACCAGTCGGCCCCGCCGTTCCGATCGGCTCCGACACGACGCCCCCGATCGTCCCGCCCGCGTCTGCCGGCACGCCCGTCCGGCGATTCCGGGGCTCGGCTCAGATCGACGCCTCGACGGCGAAGATGCGGCTGCGTGACATCGCCGACGAGATCATCGCCCTCCTGGCGAGTGACCCCGATGCGACGGTCCAGGTGACACTGGAAGTGTCTGCCGACTTCCCTGCCGGCCCCAAGGACCATGTAAAACGAGGAGTGTCTGAAAACGCCACGAACCTCGGGTTCACGACGAAGTCGTGGGAGTGAGGGGGAACACGCATGTTCGGCAGAACAACGCTCAGCAAGCGCGTCGCGCAGCTCGAGTCTCAGGTTGCAAGTATCCGGCGGCTGTACGAGAAGACGCTCGCCTACAGCGATAGCGATCCTGAGACAGCGCTGATGAATGCCCGCAAGGCTGCGGAGGCAGTCTGCTCGCGGGTGTTTGAGCACAAGGTTGGCAAGCCGCCCAAAAGCATGACGCTTCAGCCGCTTATCGAAAAGCTGGCTCAGTTGGACGCTGTGCCTGAAAACATCCTGATTGCGCTTCGCACCATTCAGAGCTACGGCAATTTTGGATCTCACCATCAGGCGGGAGAGCCGCAGCCGATCACGGCAGAGTTTGCCCAGCCATGCCTTCAGGCTCTCGGCACGGTGGTCCAATGGTATTTCAACCAGTTCGGCCTTGAGCCGCCCGGCAGTCATCCGCCTGCCCAACGCAGCCGCGTGCGAGACAGCGTTGGCCAAAAACGCTTCTCAGTAGGTTCGCTACCCGCGATTGCAACCGCTTTGGCACTGCTCACTGCGGCAGTCGCGGGCATGTGGGTGTATAGAGGTCTCTACCAGCCCATCAATCGGGCAGACAAAGCGGGAATCTCTGCGACACCTCGCGAGCCTACAGCGCCGGCCCGGCAACGCCCCTCCGCTGAAGCATCAGCAACACCCCAACCCGCAAGCACGCCACCGCCGACGCACAGCACGCCCCGAATCGCGGTCCTGCCTTTCACCTCCTTCTCATCAGACAAAGATGATCTGAGCGGGCTACAGCAGGGAATTGGCACCGTCGTTGCATCGCGGCTCCAGCAATCAGGCATGTTCGATGTGGTCGAGCGTGATCGCCTGGAAGCAGTCCTCGCTGAACTCGATCTCTCACAAAGCCAGAAGTTTGATTCCTCTCAGGTCGCCCAAATTGGAAAGCTTCTCGGCGCCCAGCAACTCGTCCTGGGCTCGTTCTTTCGCTTTGGCGAGAAACTGCGGCTGGATGCACGATTCGTCGACACTGAGACCGGGCGGGTCCTCTGTTCCGCCAATCGGGATGGCCCGCCTGACAAGATCGATCTGGTCACGGATTCGCTCTGCGATGACCTTCTCTCGAAACACGCGACGAGCACAGCGCCCAAGGCGTCTCCCGGTCAAGCCTCGCAAGCCGATGCTGCTGTACCTCAAGGCATCGTGACAACGCTTCGAGAGATGTTTGCAGCGTGCAACGCGGAGAACATGGAGCAACTCCGCGGCTGCCTTTCCGCAGAGAATAAGTTTGACTCCTACGACTTCAGCGACATCGATGGCTTCTGGAGCGTCAACACGACGTACAGCAGATTGGACAAAGTGGAATTACTAGATGATTCAGATGCGCCTGGGGCTGCTTTTGAATTCCCTTACGCCACGGTTCGAGTGACACAAACCGTGATAAGCCTCTCGGACAATGATGAACGTAATGAGGTCTTCCGACGTCGCTGCAAGAAGGACGACACCGACCTCAAGGCTCTCGCCGAACGACTAGGATTTACGACCAGCACCCCCGAGACCACGAGCCTGGAACTGCTCTTCAAGCACTCTGGTGGGCAGTGGCAGTTTGTGAGGACGCTCACAGAGCCGATCTGCGCTGGCTCGGATGCCGAGAAAAAACGCCCGAGCGGCATGGGCGTCCCGTTCCAGCGGAGACATCGGCCGTGACCCGCAGAGGCTGTTCCATACTCGCGAAGCCTCAGAAGCGTGCACTGCCCCGCGCCAGGCGTAACCAGACCATTGCCGCGATCACGACGCCAATCGCGTCATGCCTGGGACGTGTGCTGGTTCGCCTATGCCTCGCTGCACCGTCATTCGGCATTTTGCTAGCCGCTCATCACGCCGGTTTTTGCTGCGCGCACGCAGCCGAGTCGTCCGACGCTCGCACCATCGCCGTCATGGGTTTTGCCGATACTTCGGCGGACAAAGCCGCCGTCGGATTCAATCGTGCGCTCCAGGAAATGCTCACGACCGATCTTGCAGTGTGCCGCGACGTTCGCATCGTCGAACGCGGCCGGCTGGAGGAAGTCCTGAAGGAACAGGAACTTGGCAAGACGGAGTTTCTCGACAAGGCATCCGCCGCCAAGGTCGGACGCGGCGTGGGCGCCGATGCCGTGCTGACCGGTTCCGTGTGGGTGCAGGATGAAGAAATGCGAATCGACGTGCGTCTCGTGCATGTCGAAACCGGCGAGATTCTGTTGCCCGAGAAGGTGCAGGGCGAAAAAGGCTCCTTCCTAGATCTCGAGAAGCAAATAGCCGCGAAGATCATCGATGCGGTCGGGGCAAGGCTCTCCGCTTTCGACAGAGCCTCTCTCTCGAAGCGCCACACGACGAATTTCAGCGCCGCGACTTCGCTCGGCCAAGCCTTGCAAGCAGAAGACGATGGAGACGCATTGCTTGCGAGGGCAAAGGCCTCTGCAGCGCTGTCTCTCGACCCACAGCTGGCACTTGCCGAACGCCTGGTCAAAGGCATGGACGATGTACTGAGTGCCGCCAAGACGGAAGACGCAGAGAATCGGGCAGGCTTTCTGGCCTCATTTGAGTTCCACCTTTTCAGCTGGCCTCTCGAGGATGCCGAGTGGATTCTGAAAAAATATCGCTCCGAACTCGACGCAAAGCGACCACATCGGGCGATCCTGCATTGGATCATCAACGCAAAAGACAATGTTTTGGACACAACCGCAACGCCGTATTCAATGCTCTTTGTGAGCGCGCATGACATAGCGAGAGACCAAGGCGCAGGCAGAAACTACCTTGAAGCGTTTGCCGGAGACGTGGTGAAGTTCTGGTGCGATGTAGCACAGAGCGACCCGGAATTGGCTCCGCGTCGTGAACTCTCCGAGCAGGAACTGAACCCCGACTTCCGAACACTGCCTGCCCGCGGCAACGGCCGTCCCTACTATCTTTGGCGATTGCCTGACATCTACACGAAGCGATTCATGGCGGAAGTGCGCTGTGACGGAGACATGTCCGCGGCAGCACAGATCGCGAAAGAGTACGCGGAGGTCTGCCGAGGCATGGGGCCTGAAGCAACTCTCTACCCGGAATTAGAGGCGCTTCGACAGCAGGTCGCCGACGCCACCAGCAGGCAGCGGTTGTACGAAGAGCGCCGCCAGAACGGGTTGCGCTGGTCGATGATGGAGCAGGCAATCATCGACTGGCATCTTTCGTTCCAGACCGAGCACTTTCGCGACAGAGAGACGACCCGCGCGAATCCCGACTCCTGTCGCCAACTTCGACAGGACATAGAAGCTCACACGGGAGATTGGCCGGCGCCGACACGGGAGCTTCTGGCGGAGTTCTTGCAGAATCCAACCGATGACTCACTTCACGACTTGTCGCAACTTTGCGAAGCCGCAGGAGCGGCAAACACGACCGACCGCGTGCAGCAGTCACTTATGCTTCGCTGCCTCGCTACAGGCGTTACCGCGAGCGACGTGCCGCGCTTGGCCGAGCTGCTAAACACGACGCCGTTCTTTGACGTGCGTGCGAATGTCGGAAGCGTGCTCGGCTGCATCGACGACCCGAAAGCGCGTGATGCCCTGGCTACAGCCATTGCCAAGGAGCCATATTATTTCGTGCGGCACTCCTTGAAGGCATCTTTCGCACGGTCGCTCGGAAGGCATTGGGCCGAACGCTCCGCAGCAGCCACGGCGCTTGCGGACCAAGGCAAGACAAACGACGCAATCGACGCGCTGTCCTCGCTGGTTGATGACATATCACGATCCGACTCGCCCACGCGTCCCAAATGCCGGTGGCTCGGTTTGCTCCACCGCACGCTCGGAGACATGCTGCAAGCGATTGAAAGTCCCCTGGAAAAAGTTACCGCCCATTATCGACAGGCGGTCGCCCTGCTACTTGAGGACACTCCGAACACCGCCGCTGCACTGAACTCGTTTGCGTACGTACTCGCGATTCAGCACAAGGACTTGGAGGTTGCGGAGCAAGCGATCCGCCGTGCGATCTCAATCCAAAATCGGTTTTCAAAAGCAGACGCTTCTCTGGACGACACGTACATGCTCGACACGCTCGCTGTTGTGCTTTTGGAGCGCGGACAACTGGAGGAGGCCAAACAGGTGGCCACAACATGCGTGAGTCGACCGGCCGGGCAGAATCTTGAGTTTTATGAGCATCTCGGCGACATCTTGTCGGCGCTGAATGACGCCGCGGGCGCTAGTGCGGCCTGGGAAAAGGGTTTGTCGCTTGCCGGCGACACGGAGCCGGAAAAACGCCGGGCCATAGCCGTGCAGAAAAAACTTGCCGACATGAGCAAATAGCCGGCGCTGCGTCGCTGGATTCACTGCGGGCACGTGAACGTGCGGCCGTCACACTTTTGCCGCCCCCCTCGTATCACCTGTAACGGACATCGGGAGTGTCCGAGCAACCCTACAGGTGATCCATGCCCCTCGTTGAATACTCTGCCGCAAAACTGCCCGTTTACGACGTCGATCTCACTGCCCCGCCCGCGGAGCGGTGGAAAGACTTGTGCGCGGCCGAGGGCGAGAATATCGCCGCCCTCTTGGCCGACGTCGTTGATGAGTGCCTGGAACACGTCAGCGTATTGCCGGCATACCTGCAGCCCTTCGTCACCGCGACCGCGTGGGGAGGCGGCACACTCGCGGGCTGGATGGTTGACCGCATCGCAGGGATGTTCGGCGAGGACTACGTCGCCGAGATTAGGGGAGTCGCCCGATACGCTGAATTGCCGCTCGGTCACCTCGTCCTCGGCAATCTCATCTATGACATTTGCCAGATCAGCGGCATCCCCGGTGTTGGATGCTCGAGCTACAGCGTCACGCTCAACGGCAAACCGACGCTCGCACGGAACATGGACTGGGTATTCCCGGCGTCCACAGGTCTCCACTCTCGGCTGATCCGGTTCCACAAGGGCCCGAAGCACTACGAGAGCGTGTCGGTGCTGGGGTGCGTGGGCGTGGTCTCGGCCTGCTGCCCCGGCGAGTGGGCGATCACGCTCAACCAGGCTCCGTCTGACGGCCTCGGCACCAACTGGTTTCAGTGGCCCACGCTCCAGCGACTGCGAAAGGTGTGCGACGGCTTTGGCACCTACCGTTCGCTCGTCCGTCGCGTGCAGGAATACGAAACGATGAGCCCGTTTTTCGCCCACGTCGTTGGCGTCGAGCCGGAGGAGCAGACAGTCGTCGCAGGACTGGGTTCAGATTTTCGCCGAACCAAAGTTCGCCGAATGGGCGACAAGATGGCCCCACTCGTCCAGACCAACCACTACCTCGACGACGACCTCGATGACCACAACCCTTCGCGTGAACGATGGGAAGAAGACGGAACAACCTACTACTTCGACACATATCCCCGGCACGCCAGCCTCACTCGGCGGCTCGCTGTCCCGCCTCAGGACCTGGAGCAGGTTGTCCGAAAACTTCGTGGCTCTCCCGTCACCACCGAAGACACCCAACACCAAATGGTGTTTCAACCTGCCAGCGGCTTCTCACGAGTCTGGATTCGGCAGTGAACACGCGAGACAGCACGCCACACCCACCTCGGCCGTGACTCCATAGCCCCCATGAAAACGCCACTTCGCCCCACCCTTGTGATGCTCTCCATGTGCCTGGCAACCCTTGGCCATACCGGGACAGCCGACGAGGAATCGGCGCCACCGTCGCCCCAGCCGCGGCTGACCGTCAGCGAAGACCTCTCTCACCCCTCAAGCGTGCAGGGATGCTTGTCGGCGGCCTGCGAAGCGACCAATGCCGAAGACCTTGATGCATTTCTCGAGTGCTTCACCACGGGCGCGAGAAAGAAACTTCGCAAACCCGCGGCGGTCCTGTTCGTGCAGCATGACGTGGAGATGGAGCTTGTTGATCACAAGATCGTGCAGCAGTCGGGCAACAAGGCGCAGGCCGCAGTGAAATACGTGACAACCCGCTCTGGGAACAGATACACCATTTTCTCGTTTGTCGACATGCAACGGGAGCAGGGCTACTGGAAGATCGCGCGAGAAAGTATTCAGACGATCGACTATGAGCCCCCGGCTTCCTGCACCGCCTCCCGCTACTCGTGCTTCGGTGGCCAGTGCCGCGTTCTCCCAATTGCAAACTGAATACCCGGCAGCCTTGGCGAGGCACATGCGCAAGATGGCAAAGTCACTTATTCTCCGAACTGCTCTGGCCTGCATCGCGCTGACGGCCGGCTTCACAGCCTGGATCGGCTGGGCCATCGTGGATGCCTACCAACCAATTGCTAGGTACCAGCCACAAGTGGGTGACGTACTCGTTCAGACCATTACGCCGTGCGGGAGACTGCTGAGGACCGTGAAGGGCGTGACCCAATCAAAGTGGTGCCATTGTGGCGTCGTCACCCAAATAAATGGCCGTTGGGTTGTGTGTGAAGCAGTGGGAGACGGCGTGAGACACACTCCTCTCATCATTTTCCTGCTGCGTGGCGACGAGATCGATTTCGCGGCCTATCGACTGACAGGCGAATTGCAGGCATACGCCACCCAGATGGCGGAATGCTGCGAAACGTACGTTGGTCGCCCGTACGACATCCAGTACGAACTGGATGATGAGAAAATCTACTGCAGTGAGCTTGTCTACAAAGCGTATCGAGACGCTACAGACGGGGGCGATCTGGCGGACGTGCAGCGCTTCGGTGACTTGAACTGGAGGCAGTTCAAGGATGACATCGCCCACTTCCACGGCGATGAAGACTTGCCTTTGGACCGCGAGGTAGTAACGCCGGCAGCTCTGACACGGTCTCCGCGGCTGGAAAAGATCTTCGAATTACAGAAGGCTGTCCACTGGCAATGGACACGGGCATTCGTAAAGTGGCTCGGCATGCTTGGGGGCAATTAGTGCCGAGCCTACCCGGCCACAACATGGTTTGCTTTACGACCGCTGCAATCCCGCGTGTGGCACACGACGAAGCAAATCTTCTGGCCCAGCACAGCAAGCAACTCCGCTGGCACCACAAAAGGGCGAGGACGGCAAGGGGACAAGCCATTCATCCCGTCCACTAAATTGATGCCGATAACACGGCATATTCCTTGAGCGGCCTGATGGTATTGGCCGCCGTTCTCACCAAGGAATACGCAATGCACGACTCTCTCACGAAGCACGCCGCACAACTCGCGCGGCTGGCGATGATGATTCGGATCGGCCTCGATAGCGCTGAATCCGCGATCCCCGGCATCAACGACTTGCTCGCCGAACTGGCGACACTTGGGCTCACCGACTTCCAAGTCGAGGGTCCAGCGATCTACTGCAGACCAGCTGGCCCGTCCAGCGCCTATGACGACACGTTCGTTGTCTACCAGGCGGCAATCATCCAGCCCGGCGGTATCGGCGCCGTCGTCTGGGACGCCACCGACTACGAGGCTCACACAAGCCCTCCGCACGGCGAGCCCGTTGACCTCAAGCCCAACTTCCTCGGCTACGAGCGGTGCCCGCCGATCGTGAGGGCCTTGCTCGTGGCCCATGCCGGAACTTTGCTCGAGCGATTCATGGGCGATGTACGCCTGCTCGGCTGATAGTCGCTGATCACTGCCTTCACGACAGTGTGATCGATCTCCGCTTGCCGTCGCTTCTGACGGCAGGCCCGGTCTCGTGGAGCGTTTCCACGTGACCTTCTGGTTCGCGCCGCCGGCCGCTCTGGTCGTCGGCATTTCCCCTGCCTCCCGGCCATCCGGGAATGGAGCGTGCAGATGCTCTCTATCGAAAACGATCGTGACCTTATCGCTGCCGTGTCTCAGGCGCTCGGTGAATCCCGAAGCCTGGTCCGCAACCGCGGCTTCCAGTTGATCGAGATCGTGATCTTCAACGGCGACGATCCGGCCATTCCCGATGATGCCGCCGAGACTGATGCTGTCGATTTGGCCGCAGTCGCCGGCCTGGATTGGGACTGCCACGACGACTCACGACTGCATCGCCGCTGCCGGCGGCGCCGGCGGGTCGCCTGATCCGCCACATCAGCAGCCCGTTCCTGACCGGCGGCGTGCCGACTGGGGCCCATGCAGCTCCCGGGCACGCCGCCGGTTTTTCAATTCCACTCCTCACACGAAAACCAATGACCAAAAACCAAACCAACTCCGAACTCCCCGACGATGACCGCGGACTCGACCGTATCGATGCCGACCCGCCGTATAACGCGAGTTATCGGGCCAAACTCAAGCGTTTTCGCGAGTTTCTCGCGGAGATGATCGCCCGCCAGATCTTGGCTGAGCGTCGCGGCCCAAAGCCCCCCGACGGCGAAACCAACCCGTGATCGATCGCCCGGCAGGCCGCTCGCCGGCCTGCCGGGCCTGATCATCATCCTGCACACATACGTTTCCAGATGATCAAACTGGCACGCATTGGAGCCGGAAGAACGGCCGGAATTGCTTGCTCCGTGGCACCCAACCTGAGACAATGAACGTTTGGCCACAGCCATACGGATAGCCACTGGTCTCAAGGAACGGGACATGGAACCGCAGCCCCTGCCTGCCCCCACCGCCGCCGATCTCGACTTCAAGACCGCCCTCGAGACGGACGCCGACATCCAACTCAAGCGGCTCGGATTCGACGACACGTTCGGCCGCAAGCGGCTGCACGACCTCATTCACGAGGCTTACGTGCTCGAACTGATGGTCATCGCCCAGATGACGCGATGGTTCGAGATCGGGCTCGTTACGCCGCACGAGCTCGACGTGGCGCATCCGACGGCGCTGATGATCGACCTGCGGTGTCGGATTGCCGCCTCGCCGAAGGACTACATCCGCTCGCCGGCGATGGACTACACGCTCGTGCGGATGATGACGTGGTGGCAGCACCACACGGTGACGTCGGCCTGGCGGAGTCTGAAGGCCCACGTCCGCGCCACCGAAACCTCGACCGATCTTGCCGACGCTCTTGCCGACTTCCTCTGGAACGTCCGCGAGATCCTCGACACGCCAACCGACGGAGCCCGAGCATGAAGAGCAGACCGAAAAACAGGGCGCTCATGTACGAGCGTCGCAGCGACGACGGCCAGGAGGCTTCGCTCAAGCAGCAGTTCGACTGGGCGAAGGCCAAGTCGGAGTCGATGGGTGTGCCCTTCCGGGGCACCTACGCCGACATCGAGCAGATGCAGCGGAAACGCCTGAGCCACAAGCACGACATCTTCCTCGACGATGCGATCAGCGGCGGCGACCTGACCCGCCCGGGCTTCCGCCAGTTTCTCAAGGAGGCCATCGCCGACACGAGCGTGTCGCACGTGTACGTGTTCAAGCGGGACCGCCTCGGCCGCCCGCAGGCACTGCTCGAGATGATGACTCTGGAGCAGGAGTTGATCGCCAGCGGCGTGACCCTCGTCACCCACGACAAGATCTACACGCCCGAAGACCTCAAGGCCAACGAGATGATGTATCTCATCGGCGGCCTGGTCGAGTATCAGGAGCACGGCCGCTTCTCGCCGCGGCTCGGCGACCGCATCGTGTTCGTTCAGCAGAGCATGGCGTTCCGCGGCCTGAGCACCGGCGGTCGGGCCCCTTACGGATTCGGCCGCGCCCTCGTGGGCCCCGACGACGCCTTCGTGCAATGGCTCGAGGACGGGGAGAACATCCGCCGCGCTGGGCACCACGTCCGCTTCCTACCCCACGACGAAGAAAAGATCGCCGTGTGGTGCATGATGCTGGAGTGGCGGGCGGCTGGCGAGAGCTACAAGCGGATCGCCGCCCGGCTCAACGGCATGGGCGTCCCATCGCCCGACGCCGGCCGCGTCCGGCGGGATCATGGCTCGGCACACCGCGTGGCGGGCAAGTGGCATCCAAACACGATCCGTGACCTCTGCTCGAACCCCATCATCGCGGGCATCAAGGAATACGGCCGCCGCTCGGAGGGCCGATACCGCCGCGTGGGCATCGGTGGACCTCGGGAACTCGAGGAGCAGGATCTCCGGCCCGATGGCCAGCCAAAGCTTCGCGAGAACCCGGAGGAAGTGCGGGTGCGGGCTGCCAGCGGCGGCGACGCCAAGTTCGATCCCGACCGCTGGCTGGCCCTGCAGCCGCCGAAGCTGCCACTCGAGGAGATGCGACGCCGCAACGGCCAGAAGGCGACCAATCCCGACCGCTACCCGCTCTCGACGCGAGTTGTCGACCTGACCGCGGGCTGCGGCAGCGTGATGCACGGCATCCCCTACGGCGACAAGCTGAAGTATGTCTGCGGCCGGTACTACAACAGCGGGTACACCGAGTGCGACCACAACACGGTCGAGGCCGCCGCCGTCACGGCCATGCTCATCGACGCGTTGGTGGAACTCATCCACAAGGCCGGCGGCCGCGACGCGATCCGCGAACGGCTGCTGACGAAGGCCCGGGCCGAGGCCGAGGACGATGCCGCTCCGGAGGAGCCCACCGTCCTTCGGCAACTCCGGAAGCAGTTGGCCGCCCTCGAGGACGACCTCGCCACGGCCGAGCGGCGGATGGCCACCGAAAAGAACGATGCCCGCTACGCGGCCATCGCCAAAACCTTCGACAGCCTCGTGGCGGACAAGGAGGCCGTCTCACGCCAGATCGCCGAACTGGCCACGCCGAAGCCCGTCGCCGCCGCGCGGGCGATGCCCGAGGAGCAGGTTGACGCCCTGATGGCGACGATCGACGACCTGGCGGCGTTGGCAAAGGACGGGAAGGCAAATCCGAAGATCCGCGAGCTCGTCCTGCGGCTGGGCATCTTCGTCGGCCTCGAGTTCGAGGAGGGCCTGTGGGGCAAGCGGCCCGTCCGCCGGCTTCGCCGGGGCGTCATCGCCTTCGGCCACCACAACCTGCCCGTGCCGCTCCACGGCCACAGCCGAGCCGAAGGCCCGGCGGACGATGCCGCCGACGGCGGCACCAACGACACACACTCAGCTCCGGCATGTTGCCGGGCACCGTCGGTCGATCCCGGCTCCTCCGCAGGCGAGGGAGCCGGAAACGACCGCACGGAAGAGTCCAACTCCGGGTTGGAGCAGACTCATCAGGGAACAAACGTCGGGGCGACAGGACTTGAACCTGCGACCTCTTGACCCCCAGTCAAGCGCGCTAGCCAGACTGCGCCACGCCCCGAGCCGTCACCGGACTTGAGACACGTCCGTGCCTTCTCCCTGCGACACCCCAAGCATCGCACAAATTCGCCGTCGCTTCAATATCTCCCCGCCTCGAGCGAGCGCAGAGCCCGCGAAGCTTCATCGGGACACGCACGAGAACCGAACTTCTCTCTTGGCCGTTGCCCGAATCGCCTCACGTCATGCACGGGTCGGCCCTCCCGCCTGGCTTCGCTCGCACCAGTTCGACATCCAGTTCCACAGCATGCCGGACGCCCCCGCAAGCAGACAGCCGGCCAGCACCGCCACCACCAGCAGCATGACGGCCATACCAGGCTCAAAGGGCTCGACGACCAAGTCCGACTTGAGACCGTGCATCCGAAATGCGAAATCCATCAACAGCTGCCCCTGCCCTGCGGCCCGCACCAACAGCCAAGCCCCGTGCCAGACCGCCATCACCGCCGCCCCCACAAGCCCCCGTCGATTGGCATCAACGTGGTTCATGATCGCCTCCACGACGTCTCGACAACCCCCGCCACCCTGCACTACATGCGGCCGCGACGACGTCTCCCTGCGGCATGGAAACCCCGCGCCCCGGGCACACCACCCGGCCAGCGGCATCTTCCGATGCCCGTCATGCGGCCGGCCCCGCCACCATCCACATGCCCTCGCCAACCCCCCGCGGCCGTGCGACACTCTGCAGGGGTCGGCGGGCCACTCCGTGCGGCGGCTGACCCTCCGCATCACGTGTCCGATCCATCACCTGCCATGCCGCGTTGATCATGACATCCAGCCCGCCGGTCACGAACCCTCACGCAGCCCCCTTCTCCACCCGCCTGGCCGCCGCCATTCGCGCTCGGAATTCGCCCGCCTGCGTCGGCCTCGACCCGCGGCGCGAGTCGCTACCCTCGGCGTTCGGGGCCAACTCCCAATCTGCGGACGACCCCGCCACCCTGGCAGGCATCTTCACCGCGTTCTGCCGAGACGTGATCGACGCCGTCGCGCCACTCGTCCCGATCGTCAAGCCTCAACTGGCTTGCTTCGAGGCACTCGGGCCGCATGGCATGCGATCGCTCGCCGACGTGATCGTTCATGCCCATTCCCGTGGACTACTGGTGCTCGCCGACGGCAAGCGAGGAGACATCGGCTCCACGGCCGAAGCCTACGCCGCAGGCTGGCTCGCCGGCCCA
>VGYP01000053.1 GCA_016872955.1 Planctomycetota bacterium | reverse complement strand
CAAGTCACAGACGGCCGTCCGACGGTCGCCGATGTCTTGCGGGTTCGTGGGTCTCTAGCTAGCCTTGACACGTATGGAAGCGGCAGTCCGGGGCCGGTACCGGCCGCCCCGCTCGGTCGCCCTTTCAGTGGTCCTGCCTCGAGGTTTTTGTCCAAGCCCTGTCGACCCAAGGCGAAGCCCGCTGACGTAAGCCCTGTCCCTCGCGATGCGGAATGGCCGCGTCGCCGCGCGACCCCGCATGTGGATATGGCCGATCCCTTCCGGAGATCGTGGTTCATGATGAGTCGTGCCCCGCATCGTCGTCTATTCCATGGCTGCCTCATGTCCGTGGCCCTCTGCGGCCTGACGATCTCGCAGGCCGCCGGCAGCGAGACGATCTACATGGTCAGCAAGTCGGGCGGCACGTTGCTCTGCTTCGACAGTGCCAACACGGTCGACCTCTCCAACCAGCAGGCCTTCACGCCGGTCACCACCCTCGCGACGGGTCTGCAGCAGCCCGCCGGCATAGCGCTGGGCCCGGATGGGAGGCTCTACATCGCCGAGTGGGGAAACGGTTCGACGATCGCCCCACGCGTCTCGCGGTACGACATCGGCACCGGCCAGTGGGCCCCGCTCGTCTCGCTCAACGCGACCACGCAGATCCAGCCGTCGACGATCGCCTTCCGGCCGGCCGGTCTGGGCGGCCAGATGCTCGTGGGCCGCGTGGGCAGGCTCGACACGACGGGCGAGGGTGACATCGTGAGCATCAGCGGCTGGAACACCGGTTCGCCCACTGTCTCCTCCACGCCCTACAACTCGGGGATCACCCTCAACGGGAGTTCCGGTCTGGCGGTCGCGGCCAACGGCACGACCTACGTGAGCAACTCGCAGTACTCGACCGTGGCCGGCAATCCGCTCTTTCAGGGCAACGTGGTGGAGCTCAACGCGAGCGGTGCCTACCAGCGGCAGGTGGTGGCCAACGGTCTGTTCACCGGTAGCCTGCAGGGGCCGGCCGGCCTCGTGCTCAACGGCACGAACCTCTACACGGGCAGCCTCACCAACAGCAGGGTCTACCGCACGAACCTGGGCACGCTGAGCACGTCCCAGTTCGGCTCGGTCGGCCCGAACGTTTACTTCGAAATCGGGCCGATCCTGCAGACAAGCGACGGCACGATCCTGGGGGGCAGCGTCACGGGCACCGCAGTGGTCTACCGGCTTCTGCAGCCCTCCGGCACGCTCTCGCCGCAGGGGTACTTCAACGACGACTTCGGCATGATCGGCGGGATGGCGATCGCCAACGTCCCCGAGCCGGCGACCGGGATGCTCGTCGTCGCGGCGGCCGGGTTGATCTGGGCCGTCGGCCGCCGGACATCATGAGCATCCGACGCGGCGCGACGCTCGTCGAGGTGCTCGTCATCGTCGCGCTGGTGGGTGTGCTCGTCGGCATCCTCCTGCCGACGCTGCAGGCGGCCCGCGAGGCGGTGCGGCGGACGAGCTGCGGCAACAACGTTCGCCAGCTCGGCCTGGCGCTCGCGGCCTACGAGACGGCCCGGGGCCGGTATCCCGTGGGGGCCGAGTCGCGGGAGTGGGCGGCGAGGCGACGGTTCCCGCACCAGTTTTTTCGCTGGTCGACGCTCGCCCATCTGACGCCGTACTACGAGGAGCATCGGCTGCTCGCCGACCTCGACCTGTCGGTGCCGCTGTTCGTGGGATTCGGCTCGGCAGCGGTCACGCCGGAGAATCAAGCGGTCGTGGCCCGCACGGTGCCGTTGTTTCTCTGCCCCAGCGACCGTGGCGGGCCGGTCTCACCCCTGTTCGGGCCGACCAACTACGCCTTCTCGAGCGGCAGCGGCGCCGGAGGGGGCACGCCCTTCGATGCCGACGGCATGTTCTTCATCAACTCGGCGATCCGCCCCCGGCACGTCTTGGACGGCCTCTCCAAGACAGTCGCCCTGTCGGAGAGCACGCTTGGCGACGGGCCGGTGGCGTCGGCCGATCCATCCGCGGCCGACGCGGCGACGGCCTACGCCTTCATCTTCTACACGCCCCTCTCGGAAGCCCGCTGCGGCAACGCCGGCAACTGGAACTTCACCGACCTCCGCGGCTTTTCCTGGGCCAACGGTGAGTACCGCACAACGCTCTACAACCACCACCGCTCGCCCAACGACACCACGATCGACTGCATCGCCGCGTTGATGACGACGACCGACATCTCCCGCCTGTACGCGGGCTACGGCTGGCGGGCGGCCCGCAGCCGGCATCCGGGGGGCGTGACCATCGGCCTGGCCGACGGCGCGGTGCGGTTCGTGAGCGACAGCGTCGATCCGGAACTCTGGCAGGCGGCCGCGACGCGGGCCGGCGGCGAAGCGGCCGCCATGCTCGAGTAGCGTCCGGTGGCGGCCGGTGGTCAGCCGCCCGGCGGGTATCGCTTCCGCAGGGCCGCGATCGTCTGCCGCATGTCGGCCGGCAGCGGGCTGGTGAACCGGAGTTCCGCGCCGCTGACGGGATGCACGAGCCCCAGTTCGGCGGCGTGCAGCATCACCCGCGGGGCCCGCGACTCGTCGGTCGCTCCGCCCCGGCGATGGGTGGCCTTGTAGACGCGTTCACCGCAAACGGGATGACCGAGTTCGGCCAGGTGGATCCGGATCTGATGCGTGCGGCCGGTCTCGAGCCGGCATTCGACCAGCGTGTAGGCGGCGCCGAATCGCTCGACCGGGGTGACGTGCGTCACCGCCGGCTTTCCCTCGCCGTCGTCGGTCGACCCCCGGCGGCCGTCGCCACGGTCGCGGACAAGGTGGGTGCGGATGGTGCCCGCCTCCGCCCGGCCGGCCACGAGTGCGAGGTAGCGGCGGTGCGTGGTGTGCAGCCGAAACTGCTCGGCAAGAATCCGCGCCGCGGGCACGTTGCGGGCGAACGCCACCAGGCCGCTGGTCTCGCGGTCGATGCGATGCACGGCCCGTACGGGGGCGACCCGTTTCCGGGGCGATGCGCCGTCACGGGCCGGGGGCCGCCGGTCCGCTGGTCGCTGCGTCAGACGTCTCGCGATCGCCTGCGGCACGAGTTCCTCGAGCGTCGGCTGGAGCTGCCGTCGTCGGGCCGGCCAGTCCCGCTCCTCGTGGTGCCGCGTCGTCGTCACGCCAGTCGGCTTGTCGACCACGACGACGTCGTCGTCGAGATGCACGATCCGCACGTCGCCCGCCCCTGGCGGCTTGGCCGCGGCGATGTCGAGCACCTTGACGACCTCGCCCTCCCGCAGCCGCCGGGCTGGGTCGACGCAGACGTTGCCGTTGACCGTGACGCGGCGGCCACGCACCAGCCGCTGCGCATGCGACCAACTCGCGTCGCCGAGCCGCCGGCGCAGGAAGGCCGCGAGCGTGACGCCGCCGTCGGCGGCGGCGACGTGGAGAGTGGTGCCGGGACGGGACTTCATGCGGCCTCGCTTGACCGGAAATGCCGCGGTTTTACACTCTGTTGGGAGGTCGCGAGCAGAAACCTCCGCCCATCGTCGAGCGTCCCGGAGGTCCATCGCCAGTGCCCGGCACCTGTGTCATTGGACTGCAGTGGGGTGACGAGGCCAAGGGGAAGCTCGTCGACATCCTGACCGGTGAGCACGACGTCGTCGTGCGGTACGCCGGGGGTGCCAACGCCGGCCATACCGTGGTTTCCGGCGGCCAGACCTGGAAGTTGTCGCTGATCCCCAGCGGCATCCTTCGGGACGGCGTGCAGTGCGTGGTCACGGGGGGTGTGGTACTCGACCCGGCCAGCGCCATCCGCGAAATCGAGATGCTCGAGTCGCGGGGCGTGACCGTGAACGGCAAGCTGCAGCTCAGCGACCGGGCCCACGTCGTCTTTCCGTGGCACATCGTCGAGGATCGACTGTTGGACGGCAGCCTGTCGGGAGGCGGAGCGATCGGCACCACCGGTCGCGGTATCGGTCCCTGCTACCGCGACAAGGTGGGCCGTTCGCTGGCGATCCGGCTCGGCGACCTTTACCGCGACGACCTCCGGTCGCGGATCGAACACGTGGCCGCCTTCAAGAATCGGCTGCTCGCGTCGTGGCCCCGGCCCGGTGAGGCGGCGGCCGGGCCGCTCGACCCGGTCGCGATCCACGAGCAGTACCGGGCCTACGCCGAGCGACTGCGGCCCTTCGTGGCCGACACCACCGCCTATCTGCTCTCCGCCGTGGAGGTGGGCCACAAGGTGTTGTT
Source organism: Planctomycetota bacterium (assembly GCA_016872955.1). Lineage (GTDB taxonomy): Bacteria > Planctomycetota > Planctomycetia > Pirellulales > UBA1268 > QWPN01. The sequence goes on along the minus strand of VGYP01000053.1, from coordinate 9,247 downwards.
CGAGGGTGCACAGGGCGCGCTGCTCGACGTCGACCACGGCACCTTTCCCTACGTCACCAGCAGCAACTCGTCGGGCCTCGGCGTGGCCGCCGGTTCCGGCGTGCCCGGCCGCTGGGTCGATCGGGTCATCGGCGTGGTCAAGGCCTACTCCACCCGCGTCGGGGGGGGGCCGCTGCCCACCGAGCAGGACAACGCCATCGGCATGCACCTGCGGGAACGGGGCCACGAATACGGCACCGTCACCATGCGGCCCCGGCGCTGCGGCTGGTTCGACGCCGTCGCCGCCCGCTACACCAGCCGTCTGTCGGGCGTCGACGAACTGGCGGTGATGCTGCTCGACGTGCTGGGCGGCCTCGACGAGCTGGCGATCTGCTCGGCCTACGAGATCGACGGCCGTCGCACGACGCAGTTTCCCAGCCAGATCACCGACCTGGAGAAGGCCGTGCCCGTCTACGAGACGCTGCCGGGCTGGGAGGAAGACCTCTCCGTGGTCCGTCGCCATGCCGACCTGCCCGCCGCGGCCCGCGATTACCTGACCGCGATCGGCGACCTGTTAGCCCGACCGGTGGTGATCGTGTCGGTCGGACCAGACCGCGAACAGACGATTCTCTGCGACCGCTCCACCTCCCGGCGACTGCCATGGCGACCATCCCAACCGAGCCCCGCGGCGGGAGGCTGACGGACGGGCCTCACGGGCGGAGTGCCGCCGATGCCGTCCGCGTCGAGCCGTTGCCCCGGCACGTGGCCATCATTATGGACGGCAACGGCCGTTGGGCGCAGCAGCGTGGCCTGCCCCGCATCGAGGGACACCGCCAGGGCGTGACGAGCGTGCGGCGGATCACGGAGCACTGCGTCCGTCTCGGGATCGAGCAACTGACGCTCTACTGCCTGTCGAGCGAGAACTGGCGGCGGCCCGCGTCGGAACTCGGTTTCCTGATGCAACTGCTCGGGCATTACATGGTCGAGGAGCAGAACCTCCTGATGCGACAGCGGGTCAAGGTGGCGATCATCGGCCGCCGTGACGGGCTGCCACCCGAGACCGTCGCCGACGTCGACCAAACGGTCGAACGCTGCGCGGCCAACGACGGGATGCGGCTGTGCCTGGCGGTGAACTACGGGTCGCGGGCCGAGATCGTGGAGGCGGCCCGCCGCCTGGCCCGGGAGGCAGTGGCGGGTCGGATCGACCCCGAGGCGATCGACGAGCAGTCCTTCGCGGACCGCCTCGACACGGCCGGGATGCCCGACCCCGACCTGCTGATCCGCACGGCGGGCGAGATGCGGGTGAGCAACTTCCTGCTTTGGCAGATCAGCTATGCGGAGCTCTGGGTGACGCCCGTCGCGTGGCCAGATTTCACGGAGTCACACCTCGACGAGGCGCTGGCCGCCTACGCGCAGCGGGATCGCCGCTTCGGGGGCATCGGCCGCCCGTGAACGCCGCGCGACCGCAGTCCGGCTCATTGGCCTCGCGGGTCGTCGTGACCGCGATCGCAGTCGGCGGCTTCGCAGCGCTCTGTCTGGCCGACGCAGATGGATGGCTCGGTGCACCCCCTGGCGTCTGGCTGGCGCCGGTGGCCGCGGTGGTCGGGTGGGGGGCGGCGCTGGAGGTGGTGCGGATGGCGGCGTCGCGCGGCGTCGCGATCGGCGGCCCACTCGTGCCGCTGGCGACGGCGGGTGTGCCGCTGGCGGCGCTGGCGGCGAGCGGCCGGGCCGGGCCGCCGGGAGGCGGACCGGCCGCCGTGATCGGCTGGGCCGCGGTCGCGGTCGTGGCGGCGGTGGCGCTGATGCTGGTCGTCGAGATCGCCCGCTACCGTCCGGCCAGCGGCAGCCTCGGTCGGCTCGCCACTGGGGCCTTCGCGGTCGTGGCCATCGGCCTGCCGATCGCCTTCATGGTGGGGCTGCGGGCGTCGCGTGCGGACCGCGGGCTCGGCGGCGTGCTGCCGCTGGTGAGCATGGTTGCCGTGGTTAAGGGGGGTGACATCGCCGCCTACGTGGTGGGCTCGCTCGTGGGCCGACGAAAACTGGCGCTGCGGGTCAGTCCCGGGAAGACCTGGGAGGGCGCGGTCGCCTCGCTGGCGGCGTCGGTGGCCGTGGCGTGGCTGACGATCGGCTGGGCGGCGGGGTCGGGTATGCCGCAGCCGTGGGGCGGATGGCCCCTGTTCGGGATTGCCGTCGGACTGGCCGGCATGATCGGCGACCTCGCCGAGTCCCTTGTGAAGCGGGAACTCGCCACCAAGGACTCGGGCCGATGGCTCGGCGGCCTGGGCGGCTGTCTCGACCTCGTCGACGCCCTCCTGCTCGCCGCCCCGGTCGCCTGGCTGCTCTGGGCGGTGGGCGGCCAAGCGGCCTGAGTGCAGGCCTAGCACGCGGCCGAAACCGCGGTTTCCTCTGGGGGCGAGGGGTGTACGGCCAGCCTGGGGTATAATGCAATGACGTCCGTTTGATCCGCCCTCCGAGACCGCCGTCGGCAGTGACCGCCGCGGGTGTCGATGTCCCGCTCCTCCATCGCGGTCGTCGACACCAAGCGTCTGGCCGCGATCTTCGGTCCGCGTGACTGCCATCTCCGCCGAATCCGATCGGCGCTCGGGGTCGGCGTCACGGCCCGCGACGACTCGATCCAAATCGAGGGGGAGGAGCACGCGGTGCTCCGGGCTACGGACATGTTCGAGGAACTCGACCGGCTGGCCCGCGAGCGGGGCGGGGTGGAGGCCGCGGAGGTGGACCGGCTGCTGCGGATCGCGACTGGCGAGGAGTTCGCCCCGCGCCACGAGCCGATCGAGGTGCACAGGCCGGGCGCGCGTCTCGTGCCCCGCTCGGCCGGGCAGGCGGCCTATGTCCAGGCGATCCGCGAGCGTGACATCGTCCTCTGCGCCGGTCCGGCCGGCAGCGGCAAGACGTTCCTGGCCGTGGCGATGGCGGTGTCGATGTTGCGAAGCGAGCAAGTCCGCAAGATTGTGCTGGTGCGTCCCGCCGTAGAGGCGGGGGAGAGCCTCGGCTACCTGCCGGGCGACCTGCAGGCCAAGATCAATCCCTACCTGCGGCCGCTGATGGATGCGTTGCGGGAGATGATGGACTACGAGCATCTCCGGCGGCTCACCGATCAGGACGTGGTGGAGATGATTCCGCTGGCCTACATGCGGGGCCGTACGCTCAATCACGCCTTCATCATCCTCGACGAGGCCCAGAACACGACTGTCTCGCAGATGAAGATGTTCCTGACGCGGCTGGGGATCGGCTCCAAGATGGTGATCTCCGGCGACATCACGCAGATCGATCTTCCGCCCGACCGTCAGAGCGGCCTGGTCGACGCCATGAGGCGGCTCGGCGGCGTGCCCGGCTGCGGCCGGGTCGAACTAGGGGGCGCCGACATCGTGCGGCACGCCCTCGTGCAGCGGATCGTCGAGGCCTACGACCGGTAGTCAGCGATGCCAAACGCTTCTTCGTCGTTCCGCAGGCGCGGCCGCCGCTCGGGGGCGGTCGACTTGCCGCATGGCTTCTGGAAGCTGTTGGCCGGCCGCCTGTCGAAGCCCGAGGTGCTGGTGCGGCTGGCGATCTGTCTGGTGGCGGGCCTGGTGCTGTTGGTGGTGCTGGGCGGCTGGTCGGAGCCGTTTGCCTTCCGCGTCGGCACCGTGCCGGTGCACGGCGTGGTCGCCCGCGTGTCCTTCGAGACCCCGGATCCCGATGCAACTCGGGCGTCCCGCGATCGTGCCGCGGCCAAGGTGCGGGTCGTCTACACCCACGACGGCGCACCGATCGTGCGGCTGCGCGACGGCCTCAAGAACCGGGCCGCGGAGATCGCGGCGTCCGACTCGCTGGCGGCGGTGTCGCGGGAGGCCTGGATCGAGTTTGCGCCGGAGGCGGCGGCCGTGTTCGAGCACGTGCCGCCACCGGCGCCGGTGCCGGTCGCCCCCGAGCCGCCGGAGCTGACCGCGACAGAACCCAGCGGCAAGCCAGCGGCGCCCGCCACGCCAGAAATGGCCGAGGCCGGGGCCAGGCCGGCAGCGCCTCCGCTCACGGCCGAGGTGGCCGCCCGGGTGGCTGCGGCAGAGGAGGAGTTCCAGCGGTTTCGCGACCGGATCGACGGCAAGGAGAAGCTCGTCGCCTTCGAGAAGGGTATCGACCGGGCGTTCGAGGAGCTTCAGGGCACGGGGGTGCTCGACGAGATCCAGCACTCGTTCGACGAGGGCAGCCAGAACGAAATCGAGGTGCATCCCCTCGGCAATCCGGGCGAGACCGTCCGCGTGCAGGTGCCGCAGGTGCTCCTGGTGGAGGCCAAGTCTCGGCTGAAGACGAGGCTCGCGGAAGAGTTGGGCGAGGGGCTGTTCGCGAATCGGCTCGCCGCCTGGGTCGACCCGCGGCTCTCGGGCACGCTCGAGATCGACCGCGAGGCCACCGCCCGCGCGAAGCAGGAGGCGATCGACAAGACTCCGGAGCAGTTCGCCGCCTACGAGAAGGGCAGTCTGCTGGCGGAGGCGAGCAGGCCGGTTTCGGCCGATGCCCTGCAGTTGCTGCAGCGAGAGCACGAAGAGTTTCTGCGGACGCAGCCGCCCGGTCAACATCTGGCCAGGGCCCTGGCAATGCTGGGGCTGTTCATGGCGCTGTTCGCGTTGGCCGGATTCACGATTCACCTCGATCATCGCGAACTGTTGCAGGGCTCCCGTCACGTGGCCGTGCTCGTCGGTTTCTCGGTCATCGCGGTGGTGGCCTGCCTGCTCGCCTCGGCCGACGCCTGGCAGGCGCAGGTGGTGCCGCTGCTGTTGTTCGCGATGACGGTCGCGATCGCCTACGAGGAGGAGTTGGCGCTGCTGCTCGCGGCCGAGGTGGCGCTCGTGGTGGTGGTGGGCCTGGGACGCGGCCTGCCGGAGTACGTGACGCTCGCCGCCGCCGCCGCCGCGATGGTCTTCTGGATGGGGCGGATCCGGAGCCGCAGCAAGCTGATCTACGTGGGCCTGTGGGCGGGTGCGGTCGCGATGCTCACCCAGGTCGGTGCCAATCTGCTCAATGAGCGGCCCTTCGACCAGCAGATGGTCTACGAGGCGGGCCGCACCGGTGTGCTCACGATCCTGGCGGGCTTCCTGATGACGGGCCTCTTGCCCTTTGTGGAGCGGTCGTTCGGCGTGCTCACCGACCTCAGCCTGCTGGAGGTCGGCGACGTGGCCCATCCTCTGCTACAGGAACTCGTCCGCCGTGCTCCGGGCACCTACAACCACTCGATCAACGTCGCCAGCCTGGCGGAGGCGGCGGCCGAGTCGATCGGCGGCCGCGGGCTGTTGGTCCGCGTGGGAGCCTACTTTCACGACATCGGCAAGATGCTCAAGCCGTCGTATTTCGTGGAAAACCAGGGGCAGGAGAACCGGCACGAGTCGCTCGTGCCCGCGATGAGCACGCTGATCATCGTGGCCCACGTCAAGGAGGGCGTGGAGCTGGCCCGGCAGTACAACCTGCCGCAGCCGCTGATCGACCTGATCGCCGAGCACCACGGCACCACGCTGGTGGAGTACTTCTTCAAGCGGGCGGCCGAGCAGTCGCAGGCGAATCCCGACGGCGAGGAGCCGGCAGAGCAGTCCTACCGCTATCCCGGCCCGAAGCCGAGCACGAGGGAGTCGGCGGTGTTGATGCTCGCCGACGCCGCCGAGAGCGCCAGCCGCGCGCTGTCCGAGCCGACGCCGGCGCGGATCGCCAGCCTGGTCCACGAGATCGCCCGCCGGCGTCTGGAGGACGGTCAGTTCGACGAGTGCGGCCTGACCCTCGAGGAACTCAACACCGTCGAGCGGAGCCTGGTCAAGAGCCTGACGGCCGTCTATCACGGCCGCGTCAAGTATCCCGATCAGCGGACCGCCTAGGACAGATTCACGATCGTCGCAGCGACGCGTTCGCCAGCCGAGCCGGTGCGACCCATACCATGGACACGATCGATCGGTGCGGCCGTGGAGACGATGTGGTGTTCGACGTCGAGATCGCGAATCGGCAGCAGGTGATGCGGGTCGATACCGCGTGGCTGCGGCGGGTCACTAGCCGGGCCCTGGCCGCCATCGGTGAACCACGGGCGACGATCGCGGTGGCCGTGGTGGACGATCGCCGGATCGCGGCCCTGCACGTCCGCTGGCTCGGCATCCCCGGGCCCACCGACGTGCTGACCTTCGATCTCGCCACCGCGCCCGGCGAACTCACCGGCGACATCGCGGTCAGTGCCGAGACCGCCCGCCGCACGGCCCGCAGCCTCGGCTGGCAGGCCCGGTACGAGCTGGCCTACTACGTCGTGCATGGTCTGCTCCACCTGGCTGGCGAACGCGACGGGACTCCCGGGGAACGGCGTAGGATGCGCAGGCGCGAGCGGGTGGTGATGGTCTCCGCCGGCCTGCCTGTTCCGCCCTGCCGCCCGCGGAGTCCTGCCCGCCATGCCCGCTGAGAAGACGCTCGCGATCGTGCTCCGCACGATCCCGTTCGGCGAGACCAGCAGCGTGGTCACGGTGTTCTGCCGCGAGGTCGGCAAGCTGCGGGCCCTGGCCAAGGGGGCGTGGCGGCCCAAGAGCCGATTCGACGGCGGCCTTGACCTGATTTCCATTAGTCAGGTACTGGTCCTCCGCCGATCGACGGGCGGCCTCGACCTGCTCACCGAAGCCAGCCTCGAAAGCCGGTTTCGCGTCGGCGGGAGCCTGACCGCGGCGCTCGGCGGCCTGCACGTCGCCGAACTGCTCGACGCCCTCACGGCCGATGCCGACCCGCAACCGGAACTCTTCGATGTGGCACACGCGACCGTGCGGCGACTCTCCGACTGGCGCGGCGACGAAGCCCCGCTGCCGGCGATCCTGCTCCGCTGCGAACTGGCCATGCTGCGGCTGGTCGGCCACGCCCCCGAGGCGAGCCGCTGCGCGGAGTGCGGTGGGCCGCTCGGCGACGGCGGCCGCTTCGCCTTTGGCATGCTCGAGGGAGGATCGCTCTGCCCGGGCTGCCGCGGTGGACGCCGGGGCGTGGTGTCGATCTCGGCCCGCGCCCTGGATGCGATCCGGGCCGGCGTGGCTCCACAGTCGCCCACGATCCCGCTGCCAGCTCGCGCGATCACCGAGGCCCGGACCGTGATCACCACCTACATCGCGCACCTGTTGGGCAAGCCCACGCGGGTCGCGGCCCGTCTGCGGCCCGCCGCCCGCCGGAGGACCCGTTGATCCCGCGTCTCGACCCACCGTCGCTTCGCTTCCTGCCGCGCGGGCTGGCCGCCGCGGTACTGGCCTGCACCCTGGTGACCGGGGGCTGCGCCACCATGCAGGCGCCGAAGTGGCCCTGGTCCACCGCGGCGCCGGCGGATGCCGAGCAGGGTGACGCGGCGGGCGAACGGAAGGACGATGCCGACGTGATCTCCTCCGACGAACTCGGCAGCGGCCAGGATTTCGGGTTCGAGTACTTCAAGGGGGAGAACGTCCGCAAGCGCTGGATGAAGATGACCGGCCGGGGTCCCAACGAGCAGGTGGCCCGAGGGGCGATGGCCGAGGCCGACGCGCTGTTCAAGGGGGGCGACTACAAGGGAGCGATGCCGAAATACCAGACGGTGATCGACCGCTGGCCCGACACGACCCTCGAGGAAGACGCCCGCTGGCAGCTCGCGGAGTGCCTGTTCTTCACCGACCAGTATCCGAAGGCCGAAGACGCCTGCGACGAACTCGTCAAGAAGTTCGCCAACACCAAGTACCTCGACCGGATCGCCCAGCGGCAGTTCATGATCGCCCAGTACTGGACCGCCCTCGACGAGAAGCACCACTACCCCACGATCGTGCCCAACGTCACGGACCGCAGCCGGCCCCTGTTCGACACGCGGGGTCGTGCCATGAAGGCCTTCGACCATGTGCGGATCAACGACCCGCGGGGGCCGCTAGCGGACGACAGTCTGATGGCCCAGGCCAACGCCCACTTCCTGGAGCGCGAGTGGCTCGACGCCGACTACTTCTACGGACTGCTGCGGAGCGAATATCCCGACAGCGACTTCCTGCTGCAGGCCCATCTGCTCGGCCTGCAGTCGAAGCTCCAGGCCTACCAGGGCGCCGGCTACGAGGGGGGCGTCCTCGACGAGGCGGAGATTCTCGCCGACCAGGTGCTCGTGCAGTTCCCCGACCAGCTCGCTCGGGAGGAGGAGATGCGGGTGGAAAAGACCCGCGCCGAGATCGCCGCCCGGCAGGCCGAGCGGCACTGGAAGCGGGCGGAGTTCTACGCCAAGGGCCGCCATTACAGCGCGGCCCGGGTGTACTACGCCCTGATCGCTCGCGACTATCCCAAGACGCAGCTCGCCCAGGCCGCTCGCGACCGCTACACACTGATCGCGGATCGCCAGGACGTCTCCGACGACCCGTTCCCGATGCTCAGCCGGGTGCTCAACCCCGACTCGCTCAAGGAGGCCGAGCTCGACGCGATGGCCGAGGCCGAAGAGCAGGCAGCGATCGCCCGTGGCCCCGCCGGCGACGAGCCGCCCCGCTACTGAGCCCACTCTTTTCGGGAGATCGATCGTGCTGGCGCAACGCCACCGCCGGTGCCGCCGCTGGCTGGTGGCCATGCTCCTGGCCGCCACGGCGCCGGGCTGCGCGAGCTACCGCATCGGCAACAACACGCTCTACGCCAGCAACGTCCGGACGATCTACGTGCCCCTCTTCCAGTGCGACTCCTACCGCACCACGCCGGCGATCGACATCGGCGAGCGGCTGACCGAGGCGGTCTGCAAGGAGATCGAGAAGCGGACCCCGTTCAAGGTGGTCGGCAGCGAGGCGGCCGCCGACAGCGTGCTCACCGGCCGCGTCGTGTCCGACACGAAGCGGATGGTGGTCGAGAGCCCGACCGACCAGTCGCGGCAGGTGGAGATGAACTACCAGGTGCTCGTCACGTGGGCCGACCGCGGCGGCACCGTGATCGCCTCGGGCGACGTGCCGCTGCCGGCCGCCACGGTGGATGTCGGGCAGGCCGCGTCGCTCGTGCCGGAGTTCGGCCGCTCAGTGGCCAGCACCCAGCAGGAAGCGATCGTGAAGCTCGCGCAGCAGATCGTGGGGCTGATGGAAGAGCCCTGGTGACACGATCCGCCGCGGACCGGCCGGGCTGTGTTCCCGGTCCGACGGGCGTGTACGCTGCAGGACGATGGCTCCACCGCTCCCCACCTTCTGGCAACTTCGCACCCGGCGGCTGGCCCTGCCGCATCCCGGCGGCCCGCTTGCGCGGCCGCTCGTGATGGGGATCGTGAACGTCACGCCCGACAGTTTTTCGGACGGGGGCC
>VGYP01000052.1 GCA_016872955.1 Planctomycetota bacterium | reverse complement strand
CTGCGCCGGTCGCCGCGATTCCGTTCGCTGACGGCCAGAGGACCTCCTTGCGTGGAGGCCGAATCATGCCCTCAGCAGGCAGGGAGCGCACGATGACGAATCTGGCGGCGGCGGCGCGCGAGGCTCAAGTGTGATCCGTATGGCACGTCTTGCGGTCGATGTGGATGACCCACGCCCGCGGTGGCTCCTCGGGCACGGCCGCGCAGGCCGCCGCATTCCTGGCCACGGTGCAGCGTTCAGCGTCTGGCATTCCGTGTCGGCCAGCCGGACGGGCGGGAGGCGGGCCGCTATACTTGGGCCTCATGCTCACCGCGTCACGTGCTGCCGGCCTCCTGCAGCCCTTCCAGCGGGACGATTTCACGCTGCCCAACCGCGTGGTGATGGCGCCGCTGACGCGGGGCCGGGCCGGCAAGGAGCGGATTCCGAATCGGCTGATGGCCGAGTACTACGTGCAGCGGGCCTCGGCGGGGTTCATCATCTCGGAGGCCACGACCATCTCCGAGCAGGCCAATGGCTGGCTCGAGTCGCCGGGCATCTACACCGACGCCATGCAGGCCGGCTGGGCGGACGTGACCGCGGCCGTGCATACCGCGGGGGGCCGGATCTTCCTGCAACTCTGGCACCAGGGACGGGCCTCGCACAGCGACTTCCATGGCGGCAGTCTGCCGGTCTCGGCCTCGGCGGTGCGGATCGACGGCGACGGCATCCAGACGCCGCTGGGCAAGAAACCCTACGAGACGCCGCGGGCCCTGGAGGCATGGGAGATCGCCGCCGTCGTCGCCGACTATGGGAGGGCCGCCGCCCGAGCCCGCGCGGCCGGCTTCGACGGGGTCGAGATCCACGCCGCCAACGGCTACCTGATCGATCAGTTCCTGCAATCCAAGACCAACCACCGGACCGACGATTACGGTGGCAGTATCGAGAAGCGGACGCGGTTTCTGAGGGAGGTGGTCGAGGCGGTGGCGGCGGAATGGCCTGCTGGTCGTGTGGCAGTGAGAATCTCGCCAAACGGCGTCTTCAACGACATGGGTTCCCCAAACTTCCGCGAGCAGTTCACGCACGTCGCGACCATGCTCGATCGCCACGATCTCGCCTACCTGCACGTGGTCGACGGGCTGGCGTTCGGGTTCCACAAGCTCGGCGAGCCGATGACACTGGCCGATTTTCGGCGGGTGTTCCGAGGGCCGCTGATGGGCAACTGCGGCTACGACTTCGAGTCGGCTGAGCGGGCGATCGCCGAAGGCCACGCCGACCTGATCGCCTTCGGCCGGCCGTTCATCAGCAATCCTGATCTCGTGGCGCGGTTCCGCAACGGCTGGCCGCTGGCCAAGCCCGCCGACATGGCCGCCTGGTATGCGCCGACAGGAGCCGTCGGGTACACCGACTTCTCGCCGCACGCGATCAGCTGACGAGCGGGCCGGGCGGCGATCGGCCGGGGAGTGGAGTGTGGCACGAAAAGCGGGCCGGAAGCGGCGTCGACGGCGTGGTTCGGCCCACCTGGAGTCGGTCTACGTCTGTGACTCGTGCGGTGAGGAGATCGTGGTGCCAGTCGACGTGTCGGCCGGGAGCCGGCAGGACTACGTCGAGGATTGCCCGGTTTGCTGTCATCCGATGAGCCTGCACGTGGAGATCGATCCCGGCGGCGAGGCCCGCATCGACGGCGAGCACGAGTGAAGCGGGGCGGCGGCCGGGGACGGTCGCGCGGTCCGAGCTGTTCGTGGCCCACGTCGTCCCTGACCTCCGGCCACTGGAAGGACCGGTCGAACGCCGAGGTCTTCGACGGTCGACGATCGATGGTTGACGCTTCCTGCGCCGGCAGCCCTGCCCCACAGTCTGTCAGGCCGAGTCCGTCGCGTACCGCCGGCAGTGTTCGAGGTAGGCCTTCTCGTGGGTGGCGAGCAGGTCGACCACGCTCGCCCACAGCCACGACGGCGCGTCGAGCGTCTTGGAATGATGGGCGTTGAGCGATTCCTGCCAGCTCGAGCGGGCAGGCTCGTCCATCTGGCGGGCATGGGCCTTCCCCACCACCATCGCCAGGAACCGGGCCAGCCGCATCGCCTCGTCGCACGTCAGGTCGGCGACGTCGAACTTCAGATCTTGCGGCAAAAGTTCGCGGACGAAGACGGGATGATCGAGGACCTTGGCGGCGATCATCCGGTCGCCGAGGGCGGGCGACAGGTGCCAGGCACCCGCCACGACCCGCTCCGCGTGGTCGTCCGGTATGCCCGCCTCCGGCGCGTGGGGCGCGAGGGCGGGCACCGCCTCCTTGACGTCGATCAGGCAGAGTTCGCCCTTCTTGCCCCCGACGGCGACGAGCACCGCGGCCCGCAGCAGCCCGAGCGAACTGCAGCCCTTCACCCAGTAGGCCGCATCCACGACCTCGATTTCGGCGTCATCCTCGCGCGACCGCATGCGCGTGACGAGCCGCCGGCCGGCGTCCGTGGCGAAGATGCCGATCACGGCCTCCCGCTCCTCGTCGGAGAGCGGCCAGAAGTTCTTGCCCAACGGGATCGTCGGCGTGGTGTCCTCGATCCGCTCGCGGGCCAGGTCGTTCCAGGTCCGCTTGTGGGCCGCCTTCACGGCCTTCTGGACGACCTCCGGCAACTCGTCGTCGGTGTCGGGCGCCGGGGCGAAACTCTGCTCGTACCCCTCGACGATCTGCTCGATCATCCGCGCCGTGGTGACGCCCGGGAGATCGGAGCCCCGGGCGGCACTGGCCATCGACAGGCCCAGCCGGATGAGGTCGTGGGCCGGGTTGCCGACCACGGTCTGGTCGAGGTCACGAATCTGGATCGAGATGGTGCCCTTGGCACTGGCGATCGGGCCGATGTTGCCGGCGTGGCAGTCACCGCAGATCCAGATCGCCGGGCCGGCAGGGACCGATTGGCCGAGATTGCCGGCCAGCCAGTCGTAGAAGTTCTTCGTGTTGCCGCGGACGTAGGCGTGGGCGGACCGCGCCATCTTCACTTGGCGGCGGGCCTTGAGGGCCGCGTTCCGCTCCGCAGGACCGGGAAACGCGAGTGCTTTGGTCGCCATGGCGTCGTGCCCCTGGAAAGCGGCCCGGTCGGACGCCGAACTCGCGGCGTCAATCTTCCCGCCTGAAAATCGTCTCCGCAAGCCACGACCGGGGCATCCCGAAGGGCGATACCCAGGGGGGGCCACGGCCGGGCATACTGTCGACCGTGTCGCGGGCATCGTGCCCGCTCCCCCCGCCCCGCCTGCGGAGCCTCCGATGACCACCCGTCCCTCTGCGTCGCCATCCGTCCGCAGGTCCGCGGCACACCTCGCGGCCGCGGTCGTCGTCGGGCTGGCCTGGGCCGTGCCGACGACCAACGCCGACGAGTCCGGTTTCGAGTCGCTCTTCGACGGCAAGAGCCTGGCCGGCTGGAAGGCCAGCGAAAATGTCAGTAGTTGGACCGTCGTCGACGGCCAGATCGTCTGTCACGGTCCCCGCAGCCATCTGTTCTACGTGGGCAGCGAGCCCGCCAGCCCGCTGCAGTTCAAGAACTTCCACCTCAAGGCCGAGGTGCTCACCAAGCCCAAGGCCAACTCAGGGATCTATTTTCACACGCGGTATCAGGACAACGGCTGGCCGTCTCAGGGGCACGAGGCCCAGGTCAACAACACCTCAGGCGACCCGGTCCGCACAGGCAGCCTCTACAACGTCGTCAAGAATCTGGAGCCACCCGCCAAGGACGATCAGTGGTTCACAGAGGAGGTGATTGTGGAGGGGAACCGGATCGTGATCAAGGTCGACGGCAAGACGATCGTCGACCACGTCGAGAAGACCGCCGAGATCAGGGACGGTCGCAAACTCTCCGCCGGCACCTTCGCGCTGCAGGCCCACGACCCAGGCAGCGAGGTCCACTACCGCAACATCCGCGTCAAGCGGCTGCCTGACTAAAGTGGCAGCCCCACCCGCTCACGGCATCTCGACCACCGCCTTGATGACGCCGGAACCGGCCGCGAGCAGACCGGGGAAGGCGTCGATCACGTCGGCGAAGGGGAGCGCGTGCGTGATCCAGGGCCTGGTGTCGATGCGGCCCGATTCGACCAGGCCGATGATCCGGGTGAAGTCGCGGGCGAGCGCATTGCGGCTGGCGAGGAGCGTGAGCTCGCGGCGATGCATGACGTCGGCGTGCGGGAAGGAGAGGGCCTGGCGGGTGATGCCGACGTAGATGATCCGGCCACCGAAGCTGCCGAACTCCAGGGCGGCCGACATGCTCGTGTGGCTGCCGGTGGCATCCACCACCACCTCGGCCATCCGGCCGCCGGTGAGGTCGCGGACCGCGTCCAGGTCGGCCGGCGTGCCCGTGGCGGTCACGACGTCGGCGATGCCCAGCCGGTCGCGGACGAACTCCAGCCGTGCGGGCACGACGTCGGCCACGATCACCCGCGCCCCGGAGAGCCGGGCGAACTCGATCGCGGAGAGGCCGATCGGCCCGGCGCCGATCACGAGCACAGTCTCCTCCGCACGTGCCGCGGCCCGATCGATGGCATGGCAGCCGATGGCGAGCGTCTCGACCAACGCGGCCTGCGCCGGGGCGAGCCGCGGCGCGGGATGGAGCTTGCGAGCCGGCACGGTAAAGAGCCGCCGGAGGCCGCCATCGCAATGCACCCCCAGCGTCTGGTGGTACTCGCAGCAGTTGGTGAGGCCGCGGCGGCAGGAGTGACACCGCTGACAGTTGATGTAGGGCTCGACGCAGCAGCGGTCACCCGGGGCGACCGTGGTCACGCCCGGCCCGATGGCCACCACCTCGACGCCCAGTTCGTGGCCGGGGATGCGGGGGTAGCTGAAGAACGGCATCGTGCCCAGGTAGCCGCCGAAGTCGGTGCCGCAGATGCCGACGGCCCGCACCCGCACCACGGCCTCATCCGGGCCGGGGTCGGCCGGTTCGGGACAGTCGATGAACTGCATCGACTTGGGCTGCTCGAAGCGAAGGGCCTGCACGCGAGGAACTCCTGCCACGCCGATTCGTCGCCGGGCCCCGGCCGATCTGGTCAGCGATCCGGCGGATCATCCGTGCCGGGCGACCCCGCGGCCCGAGCATCCCACCGGCCGCGCCACGAGGCCTCGAGCCAGGCGAGCACGCCGCCTCCCGCCTCCGGCGCCGCTTCCGTGGGGTTTGCAACGGCGATCTCCCGCAGGATCGCCAGTCCGCGGGCCGCCACCGCCGGGATGCCGGCCGGCATCGACGCCAGGAACCCGGCCGCCGCCGGATCCGCGGCCCGGATCGGCGCCGACAGGCGGCCGTCAAGCTGCACGGCCCGCGTCAGCGCACGGTCGGCGTCCCGGCGGCGGCCGAGCGCCTGCTGGAGCATGGCCTGGCGGATGAGCAGGTCGGTGTCATCCTGGGTGAACCGGGCGGCCACCCGATACTCGCCGAGCGCTGCCCGCGCCGCCCCCGGACCGTCGTCACCCTCGCGGAGCAGGCGGTCGCCGGTGGCCACCAGCCGGCCGGCGCGTTCCCGGGCCTCCGCATGGCTCGGCCGCGCGAGCCCGAGGGCGGCGGGCGGTACGGCGGGCACGGGGCCGACGACCGAACGACGGACCGGCATCCAGGGTGTCTGTGGCGGTCCCGACCACAGCACCATCGCGCCGGTGGTCACGCTCGCCGCGGTCGTGATCGGGTAGCCGTTGCCGACGACCGGCACCACGCCGGTCACGAAGGGAATCAGCCGTCCCGACGACATCACGCCGGGGTAGCCGGACATCGAGGTCACGCTCGGGGCGACGGTGCTGTTACCGCGCGTGGAACCCTGCGAGCCGCCGAAGCCGAGTCCGGGCAAGCCGAACCAGAAGCTTCCCGGTCCCGACGGCGTCGCGTTGGCCGCGCTGCCGGTCCACCACGGCCCCACCACCCCACCCTGCGACTGCCAGGAGTCGCCCACGCCGCGGGCCATCACCGTCGAGGCCGGCATCATGCCGCCGACCTGCTGCGACCAGGCGGGCAGGGAGACCGGCGCGGCGGTAATCACCGCCAGGAGGGCTGGGCCTCGGGCGAGAAGGAGACGAATCATGCCGCCTGTATCATACCGGGCCAAGCGATCGGTTCTCATGGACCGCAGGGCCGGCCGGCGAATCGCCGTGGCCCGCCCGAAAACCGGCCGTCATTCGGCCAGCCCGTACCGGCGGGCCGCCGTCCCCCCCAGGATGGCCTCCTGTTCCGTGGCGGACAGGCGGGCCACGAAGTCGGTGACGATGCCCGTCACGTCGGTATAGTCGGCCGCCAGCAGGCAGACCGGCCAGTCGCTGCCGAACATCAGCCGATCGGGACCGAAGGCATCGAGCGCGATTTCGAGATACGGCGCGAAGTCGCCACGCGACCAATCCCGCCAGGACGCCTCGGTCACGAGGCCGGACAGTTTGCACGAGACGTTGCCGTGCCGCGCGAGGGCGACGACATCGCGACGCCAGGGTTCGAGCGATTGCGGTCCCTCCTTGACCCGCGGCTTGGCGAGGTGATCCAGCACGAAGGTCTGGTGCGGCAGTCGGGTAGCCAGTTCCGTCGCGGCGGGCAGCTGCGACGGATAGAGCAGCAGGTCGTAGGCCAGGCCCAGCGGCGCGAGCTGCCCGAGGCCGCGGATGAAGGCGTCGCCGAGCAGGAACCGCGGATCTGGTTCGTCCTGCACGACGTGTCGGACGCCCACGAAGGCCGGCCGACCAACGAACTCGGCGAGTTGCTCGCCGACGTCGTCGCTCCGCAGGTCGACCCAGCCGACCACGCCCTTGATGAGCGAATGGGAATCGGCGAGGTCGAGCAGCCAGCGGGTCTCGGTGACGGACTGCCGCGCCTGCACCGCCACGCTGCCCCCGCAGCCTGCCGCCGCCAGCAGCGGGGCCAGATCGGCGGGCAGATGATCCCACGCGAGCCGTTCCATGCCCGGGCCGATCCACGGGTAGTCGGCGGCCGAATATCGCCAGAAGTGCTGGTGAGCGTCGATGCGCACGTGCGTTCTCTCGCGGTGGCGGCCACGTCGATCAGGGTGAGCCGCCGATGGTTGGCGGCAACGCCTCGCCCGCGGGGGGCGGGCCGTTGGGGTTGACCCACTGGATCACGGCCGCCCAGTTGCCGCTCTCCAGGTCGTTCTGCAGGTAGCCGTGGATCGCCTTGACCACCTGCCAGCCGTCCTTGAGGTGGGCCGAAAGCACCGGGTCGGTCCGCGTGCCCGCCACGACCTCGCGGATATAGCGATCGGCCGGGACCGTATTGGCCACCGCGGCGTACCCGGGCAGTCGGCTGGCACCGACCATCCGCCAGAGCCGCTCGGCCACGACGAGTTCCCGGGTGGCGTCGGTGAGGGCGTGGGCCAGGCCATGGTGCTGATGGTCCGGACTCACGAACACGTCGGCCCCGTAGAGCGTGTGCCCGGCGGGGTGGTGATCCGAGAACGTGCCCTTGGCGGTGAGCACGTCCCAGGGATCGTCGAGGTGGTAGTCGGCCAGGTGCAGCCGGAGCGTGAAATGGCCGCCCACGGCGGTCCGGCTCGGCACGTGCTCGGCCACGAACTGTCCCTGCGGGTAGACAACGCGATGCTCGGCGAGTTCCGCCGGCGAGTAGGGCTGATCGTGGGGATAGACGCGGCGGCAGATCTCGCCGAGCGGCGCATAGTCGGTGGGCTCCATCAGGCGGATCCGGTACTCAGCGGGCAGCATGGCGAGCGATTCCTTCGCGGGGGCGGGAGTCCGGGTCAGTTGTTCTCGGGCAGGCCCTCGACGTGGCCGACGTTCTTGACCGGGGCGAAGATCGCCTGCACGTCGCGGAGCATCTCCTCGTCGATCGGCTCGGCAGCCCAGGCCGCCCAGGCGCGGATGTTGGCGGGGTTGGCACTGCCGGCGACCGTCGTGGCGATGTCGCGGTTGGCCAGCGCGAACTGCAGCGCGAGCTTGGCGATCGAGCCACCCCGCTTGCGGCAGAGATCGGCCGCCCGGCGGGCCGCGGCCTTCACTTCCTCCGGCTCCTTGAGCCAGGCCGGCAGCGGCGCGTCGGTCAGGAGGCGGGCGCTGAACGGGCCGGCGTTCATCACGCCTACGCCCCTCTCCTTGAGGAACGGGATCGTCTCGTCGGCGAAGCGGGTGTTCTGCAGCGTGTACTGGTTGTAGCCCAGCACGCAATCGACCTCGGCTCGATCGCAGATGCACCGGAAGATCCGCTGCGGGTAGCCCGAGAAGCCGATGAACCGCACCTTGCCGGCCGCCTGCGCCCGACGCAGGGCCGGCAACGTCTCGTCGACGATCTGCCCGAGCGGCACGAACTCGATGTCGTGGCAGAGGACGAGGTCGAGGTGGTCGGTGCCGAGCCGGTGCAGCGACACGTCGACGCTCTCGGCCACGCGGCGGGCCGAAAAGTCGAAGTGGCCGAGGTCGTAGCGGCCGAGCTTGGTGCACACGAGGTAGTCGTCGCGGGGCACATCCCGCAGCGCCAGCCCCAACAGCACCTCGCTCATACCCCGGCCGTAGAAGGGGCTCGTGTCGAGCAGCGTGAGACCGCCGTCGAGCGCCGCCCGCACGCTGGCCAGCGCCTCCTCGAGCGTGACGCGGCGGAACTCCTGCCCCAGCGACGAGGCGCCGAAGGACAGGATCGGCACCTCCAGGCCGGTGCGGCCGAGCGGACGGGTCTGCATGGTGGCTCCCTCAGGCGAACAGGCGGCGGATGCTGCGGAGGCTCGCGTCGGCGGCCTCGTCGGCCGACGGGAGCGGGAACACCTCGGCGGAGAGGTGGCCCGCGAAGCCCGCTGACCGCAGCGCCGCCGCGATCGGCGCCGGGTCGGTGTGGCCATGACCCATCGCCTGCCGGTTGGAGTCGGCCCAGTGGACGTGGCCGATGCGGGGTCCGAGGGCCGCGATCGTGCCGGCCACGTTCCGCTCCTCGATGCCCATGTGGAACAGGTCGCACAGCAGGCGGACGCCGCCGAGTCCGCGGGCCGCGAGGAAGTCCGCGGCCTCGGCCTGACGGTTGAAGAGATCGGTCTCGTAGCGGTTGAGTGGCTCGTAGAGCAGGATCTGCCCCAGCTGCTCGGCCCGGGTGGCCAGGTCGCCGAGCGCGTCGGCGAGCATGTCGAGCGCGGTCTCGCGGGGCACGTCCGGCGACGAGCGGCCCTGCATCGAGCCGATGATCGCCGGGCCGCCGGCCTCCGCGGCCACCGCGACGATGGCGGCGATGAAGTCGACGGCCGCGGCCCGTGCGGCGCGGTCGGCGGCGCAGAGCTGCAGGCCGTGCCGCAGCCAGCCTGCGCCGGTGCCGACCGCCGCCAGGCCCAGGCCGTGGGCCGCGAGCGATGCCTGGAGCTCGGCCCGCGGCAGAAGGTCGGCGGCCGCGGGAAAAACCTCCACCGCGTCGAAGCCGCGTTCGGCCGCACGGCGGCAGCAGTCCGCCAGCGATGCGACGCCATCGACGTGATAGACGAAGGGGCCGCGGCGGGCCTCCGGCACGAGGCTGACGGTGACGGCGGCCCTCATGCCGCGGCTCCGGCCCGATCGTCCAGGAACAGCGGTCGCATGTGCCGCTCGAACAGGTTCTCCGTCACCTGCCGCCCCACGATCTCGCGGTTGGCCACGAGCAGATCGGTGTAGCGGCGACCCTGTTTGGCCGCGAGCTTGAAGGCCACGTGTAGGAGCTGGCGGACGTGGGGATTGAAGTCGGGATGGCCCGGCACGTGCCGGATGGCGGCCGCCAGACGAGGACCGTCCCACGTCGCCACGACCGAGGCCGTCGGCAAGGCGGTGCGGTCGATGTCGATCACGCTGGCGTAGGGGGCGGAGAGAGCGTCGACCTGGGCCAGCGACTCGGCGTAGATCTCACGGGCCAGGTCCAGCCCGGCCCCGCCCGCCTCCGCCAGGCCGATGAGCTCCTCGAGCCAGGTCGTGCCGGCCGTCTTGAGGTGGAAGCCGCAGCCGGTGCGGGAGGTGATCGAGCGGATCACGGGATAGAGCGAGAACTTGTCGCTGCCGGAGTGCACCGAGAGCTTGATCGCGACCGGGAGGCCGTAGGCCGCGGAGGCGTGGGCGAGGACGGCGACGTCGTCGGCGAACTCGCGGGCGAAGCGACCGAGATCGCCCACGTAGTCGACCCCCTTGTTGAAGCGGCCCGTGAACTTCGGCGCGATCGTGTCGACCGGGATCCGCTCGTCGGCCAGCATCGCCAGGATGACGAGCAGCTCGGGAGGCGTCTGGGGCGAGGCGGTCTCGTCCATGCTCACCTCCGTCACGAACGCGTCCTTGCGTGCGGCGATGTGACGATGGACCCGGCCCGCCTCCTGGCAGGCCGCGAGGTAGGTGGCCGCGGTCTGCCGCACGGCGTCGGCGGAGAGCGGCACGGGCTCCTCCATCCCGGCCACGGCCACCGGCCGGGTCAGTTCCGGATGCCGGTAAAGGAACGCCTCGACATCGGCCGCCGCGGCGGCCTTGCCGATCGCGTCGGCGACGTCGATCGTGAAATAGTCGCTCGAGTCGAGGAACCGGTCGACCGTGGCCAGCCCGATGTGGTCGGCGTCGACGAACCAGGCATGGGGCCAGGCCCGCTCGGCCACCGCGGCGGCGGCGGCGTGGCGGACGCTGCGCGGCTCGCTGCCGATGAAGGAATGCTCGCGGTTGGACTTGTTCCAGACCGGTGCGACCACCACGCCCGCTGCCGCCAGCCGCTCGCAGGCCGCCACCTGGGCCCCGGCCTCGTGGGCGAAGCGATCGCCGACGCCAAACGAGAAACGGGGCAGTGTGACGGGAGGCATGGGACGGGGGCCCGGTGCGGGCGGAGGAAGGCGCGAGGCTGGTATCCTCCCCGACCGCACCCATGGCCGCAACCGTCCCCGCCCGCGCCGTCACGATCGCTGCCGCCGTCTTCTACCCGGTGGTAGCCGTGCTCGGGGTCACGGAGAGCGGGCGGCGAACCTGCAGACGCACGGCAGCAAGGCCTCGTACGCTGGCAACACGGTGCTCGAGACGATCACGTTCGGGTGGTACGACGCCGCCTCGCGGACCGACGCCGACTACGACGGCGCGCTGGCGATCGCCGCTGCCTGCGGCCGCCGGACGATGCTGGCGGCTGGGGCGCTGGCCGGCCTGGCCTCCACGATCCGTGACCTGCTCGGGTCGCACAACCTCGTGCTCGGCGGTCTGGGGGTCTTGTTCTCGATAATCGTGCCGCTCGGCAAGGTGGTGCGGCTCGTGCACGCCATCGGCCGCTGGTCGATGGCCGACGTGTTCGTGATGGCGGTGCTGCTGGCAAGGCTGCCGCTGGGACGCGACCCGGCCACGCGGGCCACCTGAGGCGGCGCTGCCGGCCGGCTCAGGGCCTCGCCAGCCGGTCGACATCGAAGCCGAGGCAGGTCGGCGCGACGAGGCTCCCGAAACAATTCAGACGAGTTTCGTGCGGCCGGGCACGGCGAAGGTGGGCGCCGGCAGCGATCCGTCCCAGGCGAGTTCCTTGGGAAACAGGTCGAGCTTCGACTCACCGGCGAGAAAGCCGAAGGTTACCTTCTGGCCGGTGTAGGCCGCCACCCGCCCGAGCACGGAGACCAGCGAACTGTCGGCCGTCTGCTTGAGCTCGACGATCGGCTTGCCGGCCCGGATCGAATTGACGAGGTCCTTGTGCTCCTGCCGATAGGCGGCCGAGATGCTGCCGTCCATCCGCCACACCTCCTTGCCCTGGCGATCGACGATTCGTGACCCGCCATCCATGGCCGCGATGAAGCAGGTGCCCGTGGTGCCGTGGATAACGGTGCCGTTGTCACCGGCCGCACCGGGCACTTGCCGGCACATGAAGGAGATGATCCGCCCGCCCGGATACTCGTAGTTGATCGCCACGTTGTCCCACATCTCGCTGTCTTCGGGCCGCGTGAAGCGGCCGCCAGACCCAAAGGCGGAGACGGGATTCTCGCCCATCACCCAGTTGACCGTGTCGAGGTTGTGCACCGCCTGCTCGCAGATCTGGTCGCCACTGAGCCAGATGAAGTGCATCCAGTTGGAGAGCTGGTATTCCACGTCGCTCATCCCCTCGCGACGGGGCCTGTACCAGATGCCGCCGGCGCAGTAGCGGGAGGTGCCGCTGACGATCTCGCCGATCGCGCCCCGGCGAATCTGTTCCACCGCGCCGACATAGTTGGTCTGGCGTCGGTACTGCGTGCCCGTCACGATCGCGAGCCCCTTGGCGACCGCCTGGTCGTGCGCCTGTAGGCAGACCCGATAGCCGGCCGGATCGACGCAGACGGGCTTCTCGGCGAACACGTGCTTACCCGCCTCCACCGCCTCCAAGAGCATCCGTGGCCGAAAGCCGGGCGAAGTGGTCAGCAGCACGACGTCGACCTCCGGGTCGTCGAGCACCCGCCGGTAGCCGTCGAGCCCGCCGTGCAGCCGCGCGTCGTCGACGGCCACCCGGGCCTGGTAGCGGCCCTGCAGCGCCTGCCGCAGGGCATCGCATTTCTTGTCGTACAGGTCGGCCGCCGCCACCAGCCGGACGTGCTCGTTGACCGCCAGCGAATCGTCGACGGCGCCGGTGCCGCGGCCCCCGCAGCCGACGATCCCGAGCCGCAGTTCACGGGTCTCGCCACCGGCGGCGTGCGAGGAATGCACCATCAGTCCCGCCGCCAGCGATGCCGTCGCACCGCCGCCGAGGAACTCGCGACGGCTTCCTCTCCCCGGCCGCGTGACTGGTTCGCTCATCGATCGTCATCCTCCGTGGGAACGTTCGCCCCCCGGGAGGATGGTACGTCCGCGACGGCCGGCCGTGGAACCATCCAGGCCAGCGGGCCGGCCTGCAGCCAGACCAGCAGCCCGACCAGCACCGCCAGGGCCACCGAGTGTGGGAACACCCGGCGAAGGATCGCGCCCTCCTGCCGGTGCGTGCCCGTCGCGGTGGCCGCCACGACGATGCTCTGCGCGTCGATCATCTTGCCCATCACGCCGCCGGTGCTGTTGGCCGTGCAGACAAGGAGCGGGTCGAGGCCGAGCCGTTCGGCGGTCACCTTCTGGAGGCTGCCGAACATGGCGTTGCTCGACGTGTCAGAACCAGTGATCGCGACGCCCAGCCAGCCGAGGATGGCCGCGAAGAAGGGATAGGCGGCGCCGGAGCCGGTGAGCGCCAGGCCGAGGGTGACGTCCATGCCGGAGAAGCGGGTCACGAAGGCCAGCGCCAGCATCGTCGCGATCGTGGCTAGCGGCATCGCCAGCCGGGCCAGGCTCGCCCACCAGATTCGCCAGGCCCGCCGCCAGCTGATCCCTAGCCAGGGCACCGACAGCAGCGCCGCCGCCAGGATGCCGGTGCCGGTGGCGGAGGCGACGTTGAGGCGGGAGACGGCCTGCTCCAGTTCGCGGCCCTCGCGGACGGCCGGCGGCACCTTGGCAATCCGCTCGTGCAGCGCCGGCACGCGAATCTCGGCCGGAGGCACGGCGGCGTCGAGTGTCGCCCGGACCGGGGCCAGGCCCCAGACGAAGACGCAGGCCGACAGGATCAGCCACGGCATCCAGGCCCACGCGATCCGGCCCACCGTGTCGACCGGGCCGTCGCCGGTGTCGGGAGTCGCGGGGGCGTCGTGACGCCAGATCGTCCTGGGCCGCCAGCAGCCGAGGAAGCAGGCCATTACGGCCAGGCTGGCGATGCCACCCACCACGTCGACCAGCGCTG
>VGYP01000051.1 GCA_016872955.1 Planctomycetota bacterium | reverse complement strand
GGAGGTGCAGGTAGCGTATCGGGTTGCCGAGCGTGGAGCCTGCCTGGTACGGGGATTCGCCCGATCGAGCTTCCGTTACTAGAGCAGGCGTGATCCGCGGGCCGAGCTTCACGTTCGACTTCGAGACCTAGCTAGAAGCCGGGTGCTCCACGGGAACGCGCGGTTGTGGGTTCTTCTTCGCCGGGAGGATTGGATCGTGAACAAGAAGCTGGTCTACGGGCGGTATTGTGAAGAAGGCTGGATCTGAGGGCCTACATCAGCGGCGTGAAGCTTGACCTCAGTCGGCCCGGCAGCGATCACGAGCGAGACCGGCGATCCTCGTCACCTAGGCTAAACAGCGCCTGCCCGTCAGGCCTCTGTCTCGGCTTCGCGGCCCAGCTCCTGGTCGATCAGGATCAGGCCATGGCCGTCGCCGCCCACGAGCATCAGGCGGTCGTGCACGTCGTCGGCCTCGGCCGTGTCGGCGATCTGCTGTGGCACGAACTGGGTCAGAAACGAATGGGTGAGGTGGTCCTTGTGCTTGTCGGCCAGATCGATCAGGTCGCTCATCCGCTGGAGGAGCGTGTGCTCCTGGGTGCGGACCATGTCGAAGGCCGCCACCGGGCTCTCCCAGTCGCACGTCGGGGCCCCGATCGTGCCGAACTTCGCCTGGTAGTCGCGGTCGTTGAGATAGTCGACGAACAGGTTCATGTGCGTGAGTTCGCCGTGTGCCTCTCCGCGAAACCAGGATGCCATCCCAGTCAGGCCCCGGACGTTGGCCCAGGAGGCGAGCGAGAAGTAGAGAAAGGCCGCCGTGGCCTCGATCTTGATCTGCTCGTTGAGGGCTTCGGCTACTTGGTTGTCGAGGGACTTGCGGAAACTCACGGCTGATTCTCCAGGTTTCGAGTAGGCGGGACGGCGTGAAGAAACCATGGGCCGACCGACCTGTGTAGCTGCAACTCGCTGACGACATTCTACAGGCATGGGGAAACAGTGGTAGGTCAACCGCCATGGCTCACCACCGGAGCGACCAGCCGTACGGAGACTCAATCTCGACGGCGCGCCTGCAAGCCGGGCGGCCGCCTGTGCCACTCCATGAGCCGCCGGTTCCACCAGGTGTCGCGGGCAGCCCACTCGTGTTCGCGGCGACGCCCGGGCCTCTCCCGGGCAGCAGCCCGAACAATGCACCCGCCATCGTCCTGGCCGACCGCGACACGCTCGATTCGACCCATCGATGCCAAGCCTGCGAAAGTTTGAGTGGGAGGTCGTCGCCGGGTTGGTCGCGGCCGTCGTAGCACGGGGTGAAGACGCTCTCCATTGAGCCGGGATCGCCCTGAGAGAACGGCTACGTCGAGAGCTTCAACGGGAAGCCACGAGACGAGCTCCTGGCCCGCGAGGTGTTCGACACCCTGCTGGAGGCCAAGGTGCTGATCGAGCGTTGGCGGAAGGCCTGCAACACCGTGCGGCCGTGCGGCCGCACAGCTCACTGGGGTACCGGCCCCCGGCCCCGGCGGCGCGCCGCCCCTGGCCGCTCGGTTCGGCTAGGCCTCAGCATGCGCACAGGGGCGATCCCTCGGCTTGGCTACCCTGGTGATAGAAACTCGGTCGATCAGTGGCCAGGTGAACGTTCTGGAAGCATCGGCACCGCGGCGATCGCTGACCGCGCGGCTCGCGGACCGGCGAAGTCACGCGATGCGGCCGCGTCCGGGGCGTCGGTGGCGGGCGCGGAGGCTCACCACCAGGCCGCCGAGGGCCGCGGTCACCGCCAGGGCCAAACCCGTGGGTTCCGGCACCGCGGCGGGTGTGATCGACGGTGCGGCGGGGAAGTAGTTGCCCTGGCCGAAGACACCCGCGGCGCTGATGGCCACGAGGTCGAGCGTGTTGGTCACGCCGTCGTAGTTCACGTCGCCCTGGCTCCAGACCGACGGCACGCCGGTTCCGAAGGTGCCGCTGGCGCTGATCATCACCAGATCCAGTGAGTTCACCGCGCCGTCGAGGTTCACGTCGCCCGGTGCCGCGAACGACACGAACGCCGACCCGTCGGCCTCCACGCGGTAGCCCACCGACCGGGTGCCGGCGATGGCGGCGGCCGTGGCCGACGTGATCCCCTCCGTTCCCGTCCACGAGCCGTCTCCCCGGCCCTGCAGGATCAGTTGCCGCAGCGTGGTCGCGGAGATGCCACCGGCCGCGACCGTGATGCCGCCCGCCCCCAGGTCGATCAGCCCGCCGCTGCCGACCGACAGGCTGTCGACGCCGACCACCACCCGCGTCCCCTCGGCCACGTCGACGCTGCCGCCCGTTCCCACCGTCAACGCCGTCGCGGCCGCGAGCGTGCCGGCGTCGATCGTCAACACCTGGATGCCGGAGCCGCCGTCGACGGCCAGCGTGTTCGCCGACAGCGTGCCGCCGGCGAGCGTGACCGCCGGGCTCTTCATCGTCGTGCCCGGGGACACGAAGAGCGTGGCCCCCTGGGCGACGGTCACGGGGCTGGCGGCCAGCGCGTTGTTCGAGGCCACCTCGAGCGTGCCGGCCGCGACGCTGGTCGGCCCCGCAAGACCGTTGTCGCTGGCCAGCACGAGCTGGCCCAGGCCCGCCTTGGTGAGCCCGTTTTGGCCCTCGACCGGGACGGCCAAGTTCGCGGTCGCCGCCGCCGCCACCTCGATCACGTTCTCCGCGGCCGTCGCGGCCGAGAGCGTGACCGGGCCGCCCTGCAGGTAGTAGCCGTCGGCCTGGAAGGAGATGCCGTTGCCCGCCGAGACGCCCGTGGGATGGACCGTGACCGTGCCGCCCACGCTGTCGAAGCGGGCCTCGGCCGACGAGGCCCAGGTCCGCACCACCGTGCCGTTGGACCAGGTGCCCGCCGACGGCGACCAGCTGCCGGACCCTCCCGCCGCCACCCCGTTGCCATACCACTCGAGCGACGTCACGGGCTGCCCGGGCAGATACCGCACGAACACCTGCGTGTCGTCGCCACCGATGCCCGGTGTCGAGCCGAGCGTGACCGAGAAGGTGCCGGTCACCGGATTGGCGAATCGCGACGTGACCACCGTGAACGACGCCGGATCGAAGCCCACGATCGGATTGCCGAAGTCGGCGATCTTCCAGGTCGACTCGGTCTGATCGCTGAAGTCGACGACCGGGCCGGCGGTCCCGCCCGGCTCGAGCGAAACCAGGTCGATCCTGAAGGGGTCTGCTGTCGAGGCCATGACCACGAGTGTGCCCGTGCCATTGACGAGATCCCAGCCGAGCGGGCCACCGGCCGTGCCGAGTGCCCGATTCATCTCCCATGCGTACGTGCCACCCGCATCCCAGACCTGGGAACCGGTGGCTGCGGCCCCGACGCCCACGCCCGGCGCCATCGCCCGGCCGGCGGCGATGGTCACGCTGTCGAGCGAGCCCGCCCAGTTCGTGCCGCCGATCGTGCCGCTCGTGAACGTCAGCGGCTTGGTCAGGCTCGTCGCCGACGTGTAGCGGAGCGTGCCCCCCGCGATCGTCACGCCCGAGCCACCGTTGAGCGACCCGGTGCCGGTGATCGCGAGCACTCCCGCCTCGACCCGCGTCGGGCCGGCGAAGGTGTGGACGCGGGTCAACTCCAGCATCCCGCCGCCGATCTTGGTGATGCCGGCCTGGGTGTCATTGCTGCTGGAGATCACGCCAGTGTAGGTGGTGCTGGCGTTGTTGTTGCCGATCCGGAGGTTCCTGGCGGAGTTGCCCTGCGGGGAGAGGTTGAGGTTCTTGTCCCCCTTGAGCCCGCCCAGCGTAAAGCCGTCGGTGTAGGTCGTGATCCCGCCGGAGAACCAGAGCAGATCCGCGCCGGTGGCGTCGGTCGTGTTGTAGTTGAGCGTGGTGTTCTGAAGGGCGAGCTTGTTGAAGAGGAACACGCCGGGATCCTTGATACCGCGGTACACGATCCGCGTCTCGCCCGCGTAGGTGTTGGCGCCGTACAGCTGGTAGCGGCCGCCGCCGCCGCCGTCCCCGCCCGCCGCCGTGCTGTCGTCGAAGATGAGCCCGCCGGTGCCGCTGATCACGCCGTCGATCCGGACGGTCCGCCGCGTGTCCTTGATGATCTTCTGCGTGCCGGCCCCGAGCACGATCCCCCGGCCGGCCGCCAGGGTCGTGTTGGTGCCCGTGGCCTGGTTGCCCAGCCGGAGGGCGGCACCGTTCTCGATCGTGATCGCCGCGGCCCCGCCCAGCTGGCCGTCGGCGGTGATCCAGAGCGTGCCCCCGGAGATGGTGGTGCCGCCGGTGTAGGAGTTGGTGGCCGAGAGCCGCAGCTGCCCGGCCCCGCTCTTGACGAGCCCCGCCGAGCCCGCGATCGCCGCGGTGATCTCCGCGATCCGGCCGGTGCCGAGGCCTCCGACGGTGATCGTCGGCTGGCCGCCGGCGAGGGTCAGCACGTTGGCCGCGGAGCCATTGTTGGTGAGCGTCCAGCCGCCGGGGGTCGCGGTGCCAAGGTCGCCGAAAGCGAGTCCGCCGAGGGTGCGCGGCGCGTCGAGGGCCACCGAGGCGTCGGCGACGAGGTCCAGCCCGTCGAACAGGCCCGTCGAGCCGCCGCCGTCCGCGACCTGGTTTCCGGACCAGTTTTCCGGCGTCGACCAGAGCAGGTTGCCGCCCGCCCCCGTCCACGTGCCGTCGCCGGCCCACGCCCCGTTCACCGCCAGTGCGACCACGATCACCAGCGGGCCGAACCATCCACCAGGCGGCGACCCCGTGCCGATAGAAGGTTTTGGGGTCACGGGATCATCGTCGCTGTCGTGAGCCGCGTCGGCCGCGGGCGATGATCGCCAAGCCCGCCACGCCGAGACCCAGCAGGGCGATCGCCGGCTCCGGCACCACGTACGTCAGCACCACGTCGTTGGCGGTGCCGATCGTGCCATCCCCCTGCATCAGGCTGAAGGTGCCCGCGAAGGAGTTCGTGAAGCCAACCGTGCCGTTGTTGGCCGAGGTGAAGATGCTCGCAGACGAGAGATAAGCGGGGTTGACGAGCCCGGACGAGGCCGTGGCCACGATCCACGAGCCGTTGGCGGTCGCGTCGAAGTTCAGGGCGGCACCGTTGGTGTCCGACCCGACCGCTGAGAGCGACCAGAGATTGAAGTTGAAGAGGGGCTCGATCGTCAGCGACCCAGTGATCGCCATCCGGTCATAGCCCGTGCCAGCCGAAGCCGTCGCGTCGAACATATGCCAGTTGTAGTTGCCGCCCACACCCCAGACTTGGTTGCCCGTCTGCGACAGGATGCCGGGGCCCGCACCTGGGGAGAGCGTCGTGTCCTGACCGATGTTCATGTTGCCCACAACCGTCCCGTTGCCGCCGATCGTCTGGCTGTTGACGAGCATCAGGTCGGTCGAGCCCGACAACCCCGACACGTCCAGCGTCGCCCCCCGCTGCACGTCGATGAACGGGGAGAACCCGATGTTGTTGGCACTCGACGACGCCGTCAGCGAGAGCGTGCCCGCCGCCACCACCGTCGCACCGGCGTAGCTGTTCGCCGCATTCGAGAGGGCCAGCGTGCCCGGGCCGTACTTCGCCATTCCGCCCGATCCCGCCACGTCCGTGGAGAGAGTCAGCGTGGCGGCCGCGGTGTCCACCTGGAAGCCGCCCATGCCCCCCGTGGCCATGGTGAACGTCTTGGTCGGCGAGACATTGCCCCCGGTGTATTCCAGGATGCCCGTCTTGCCCCCCGCACCGCCGAGGATCACCGGCAGCGAACTGTTGCCCAGCGGCCCGTTGGCGTTGGCGTTGTTGATCGTGGCGACGTTGAGCACCCCCTCCTCGACCGTCAACGGGCCGACGAACGTATTCGTACCGGTCAGGTTGAGCACGCCGCCCCCCTTCTTCGTGAACCCACCGTTGGAGATGACGCTGGAAATCGCGAGGCCGTTGAGGGCCCCCACGCCGGTGACGAAGTTGCCCTGGGGCAGCGGGGCCACCGTGATGTCGTGGGCGGCCGAGCCGTTGAGGTCGAGGGTGCCGGAACTGATGAGTGGAGTCACCGCCAGGTTGGTCGGCGTGGAGGTAATGTTGCCCGTGACGATCAGCGTGCCGGTACCGCTGCGTGAAGCCAAACCATTACTCGAGTTCGCGGTAATCGTGCCGAAGGGGGTGACTGTCGGCACAACCGTGCCGCCGTTGCTGTTGAAGACGATTCCGGCCAGCGTATTGGTACCCATCAGGTTCAACTGTCCGCCGCCGTTGATCGTCACGACGTTGGTCGGATCGATCTGGCCGGCGAAGCCGGTCATGTCGACCAGGCCTTTGTCATTGATGGTCAGGCCGCCGGCGGGAACCGTCACGATGCCCGCGCTGGTGGCATCGAGCGAGAGGCCCGCCGAGTTGACGTTCAAAAGTCCGGCGTTGACGAACGTCCCGCCGCTATACAGGTTCGGGGCGGTCAGGTGGACATAGTAGCCCCGGTCTTGTCGCTGGGAATGAATGACGAGGCTGACCTTATCTGCTGGATCAACCGCCGTGCCGCCATTTTTGTCGACCATGACAGAATGAATAAAGGGGTCCGGGGTCACATTGGCGTCCCTCTTAAAGAGGAACAATTCATTCGTTCCCGAGGTGATCCTGCCGCGGGCGGTCGTGGTGCCCCAATTGTTCGTGGCCAGAATCGCCATGCCGCTGCCGAGCGTCAGCAGGTCGGTGCCACCGGTCGTGGTTCCGTTGGTGAAGGTGAGGTTTCCTTGAGCGAAGGAATTGACGGTTTTGTCGGCATTGAGCACGCCATTGCCATCTCGTACGTTGCTGGTAACGCCGCCGGCGGCGAAATTGTTGGTGGTCGTTGCCAACTGCTGGAAACCAAGGGTTGTCGAATAGTTCACGAAGAAATAGTTGTCGGTGTTGACCATGTAGAAGGCACCCGGCACGACATCGTGAATCGGGGCCAGGTTGCCGGTGAGCGCACTGTTGGTGGCATTGGCAAGGATGCGGGAGGAGTTGCCCGCCGTCCCGAAGTTCGTCATGCCTGAGGCGAAAAGGATCGAGGCGCCGGTATTGCGGGTCAGACTGGTCATGGTCAACTGCGCGCTGCCTCCCGAGCCAATGGGCGCGCTGAGGGACTGGGATCCCGAAGCGGCCGTCACCGCTCCCAGGGTCTCCGTCGAGTTGGTCGAGGCGCGCCCTGTGTAGCTGATGGTGCCGCCATTCAGAGTGATGGCCTTGCTGTCGTTGATGCGGTCGCCGTTGTTTGCAGTGCCGGTGTTGTCGAGAGTCAGTGTGGCTCCGTTAATGGCGATGCTCCCGGTTGTGCTGGACAAAGCCCCGCTATCCTTGAGGGTCAGTCCACCACCGAGGATCGAGGCGACCCCCGCGGTGGTATTGTCTCCGGTCAGCGTCAGCGTCTGGCTGGCGACCTTGGTAAGGGCGACGGAGCCCTGGATATTTCCGGCGAAGGTGGCGGCCCCGGTCAGTTGCACAGTCAAACTCGCACCGGTGCCGGTCACCGAGCCACCCGTGCCGCTGAACTGGCCCACATGTTGATGGTTGGAGCCCACGTCGAGCGTGCCGCCGTTGACGGTCAGGGCCCGGTTGCCGGGGAGCGTGCCGTTGCCCCCGGCCAGCACGAGCCTGCCGGCGCTGACGGTGGTGGTGCCGGTGTAGGTCTGCGGTGCCTTCAGCGTCAGTTGGCCGCCACCGGTCTTCGTCACCTCCCCGGTCCCGCTGATCACGCCCCCGTAGGCCTGCGAGGCCGCGTTGTTGAACACGACCCTGCCGGAATTGGCGATGCTCTGACCGGCCACCGACCCGTCCTGGCCCGCCGTGCCGGTGCCGAAGGTCAGCGTGCCGCTCGATCCGACGGTGACCAGGCCGCTCACATCGTTGGCCCCGGTGAGCACTACGCTGGCGTTGGCGACCACCGTCACGGCCCGGCTGCCCGTGAGCGCGTTCGCGTTGCTCATCGTGAGCACGCCGCCACCGCCGCCTAGACGATAGCCGGCCGTGGTGTTGGGCGTAAATGTGCCCGTGTAGGTCTGGTTGCCGACCGCGCCCAGCGATGCCGATCCCAGGCCCGCGGTCTGGAAGTCGAAGTCGGTGGACGCGAAGTTGTCGACGGCCACCGCGCCGCTCGAACTCGTTGCCATTTTCGCCAGTCCATCGGGGATGGCGGCCGCGCCGAACGCCGACCCGAGGATCACGGTGCCAGAGTTGGCCACGCTCCGACCGGCGCCCGGAATCGAGTTCAGCGACTTGAACTGCGCGTAGGCCCCGGCGCTGACCCCCGGCAAGCTCGCGGAGCCGGTGTTGTTCCCCGAGAAGATGAGCGTGCCGGCGCTGATCGTCGTGCCGGCCGAATAGGTGTTGTTGCCGGCCAGCTCCAGGGTGCCCGTGCCGGTCTTCGTCAGCGTGCCGCCGGCGATGCCCGAGATCACGCCGCTGATCCGGCCGTCGACCGCGGCGGGACCGTCGTCGGCCCGCACCGTCCGCCCGCCGTTGCCGAGGTCGAGCGGGTTTCGCAGGTCGACCGTATGGGTCGCCGTGGTGCTGCCGAGGATCAGCGTCTGCCCGTTGAAGCCGGTGTTGGCGGTGGCCCAGGTGACCTGGGCGAGGCTGCCGCCGAGGTTCACCTCCCGGTCGGCGCCGTAGGCAGCCCAGCCGCCGGCGCCCGTGAAGTTCGCCGCACCGACGACGGAGGCCGCCCCCAGGGGACGCTCGTAATCGCCGAAGGCCAGGCCCAGCGCACCGCCCGAGAAGATCAACGGCGACGTGCCGCCGCTCGCCCCGATTCCGCCCGGGATGGCCGCCGCCGACGCCGGCTGGAGCACGCCCGCGGAGATCACCGTCGGGCCGGTGTAGGTGTTGGTGCCGGTGAGGATCGTCATGCCGCTGCCCGTCTGGCTCACGGTGCCTGGGCCCGTGATGCTGCTGGCGTAGGTGGCGGCGCCCGTGAACCCGAAGGCCAACGTGCCCTGGTTGACGGCCGTAGCCCCGGTGAAGGTCGTCGCCCCCGAGAGCGTGAGCGTGCCGTTGCCGACCTTCGTCAGGCCGCCGCTGGTGTTGGCGGCCGTGGTGATGTTGGCACCGCTGCCCACCGTGGCGGCGACGCCGCTGGAGCCCAGGCCACCCGTGAGCGTCGTCGAAACGGTGCCCGCGTAGCCGACGCCGGGATTCGTGATCACCACGCCGCTGACCGCTCCGCCGGCGATCGTGGCGTACGCCGTCGCCCCGAGGCCGCGGAAGGTCAGGGTGGCCGGGCCGGCGGCGGTCGCGCTCTGCGAGATCGTGATCGACGTGTTGGGCGTGACGGCCGTGACGATGGCCCCGGCGGGGATGTTCGTGCCGCTGACCGACTGGCCCACGAACACGTTGGTGGTGTCGGCGACCGCGACCACGTTCGACGAGGCGGTCGTAGTGGCGGCCTGGGTGATCCCAGCGTTGGCGATCGTCACCAGGGGGGCGCCCACGTAGCCCGACCCGCCCAGGACCACCGGGATATCCGAGACGCCCGAGCCGGTGGGCGCGAGCAGCGGACCAGGAATCGTGATGTTGTAGCCGTCGGTGTCGATGACGGCACCGCCGGCGTAGCTGCCGAAGGCGCCGTTGACGTAGTTCGTGAACGTGCTCGTGCCGGTGACCGCCACCGGCGTGAACGTCGCAGACGCGGCCCCGGCCCGCAGCGTGCCGCCGTTGAAGTTGATCCCCGCCGTGCTGCCCGTGCCCTGGGTGAGAGCCCCCGTCCAGAGCGTGCCCGAGTTGACGTTCACGACCACGCGGCTCGAGCCGGCGGTGCCGCCGTTGACGTTGAGGCCGGCCAGCGGATTGGAGAACGTTCCGCCCACGACGTTCACGACCGTCAGCGCGCCGCCGGTGTTGGCATTGCCCTCGTTGGTGTTGAGGTTCGGAATCGGCGGATTGCCGGCGCTCGACGGACCGCTGGTGTCGAGCGTGCCGCCCAGCAGCGTGATCTCGGCATTGTTCGTCAGCAGTGCGACCGCACTCAGATTGCCCCCCGTCATCCGCACGAGCCCCGGGACCGTCGTCGAGCGGATGCCGACGCCGAACCGCGGCCCGTTGGTGAGCTGCAGGTCGTTGACGTTGATCACCGAGCCGCCGGTGATGTTGAGCATGCCATACGCCGCACCCGCCGGATTCGATTCGTTCGTGCCGATCGAGAACCCGAAGAAC
Organism: Planctomycetota bacterium; assembly: GCA_016872955.1. Lineage (GTDB taxonomy): Bacteria > Planctomycetota > Planctomycetia > Pirellulales > UBA1268 > QWPN01. Next base: position 3,615 of record VGYP01000051.1, on the reverse strand, counting down.
CCGTTGCCGGGCGACTGCCGCGCGAGCAAGGAGCCCGTCGACGACACGTTGATCACGCCGTTGGGGATGTAGACGACCTCGACATCGACGTTGCCATCGACGTTGACCGCACCCACGCCGTTCACCTGCAGGCCGTTGCCGGTCATGCCGCGGGTGGTGATGTTGCCCCGGCTCGTGAACGGGCGGTTGCTGCCGGTGGCGAACGTGAGCGTGCCGGCGTTCACGGTCGTCAGGCCGCGGTAGGTGAGCGCGCCCTGGAGGACCGTCGTGCCGGCCCCCTGCTGGGTGAGGCCGCCGCTGCCCACGATGTTGTTGGAAATCGTGAGGGTCGAACTGGCCGCGCTGCGGTTGAACGTGAGCGTGCCGTTGACGCGGATGTCGCCCGACGTGCTCCCCAGGTCGCCCGTCGTGCCGCCGTTGCCCACCTGGAGGGTGCCGGCGCTGACCGTCGTGGGGCCGCCGTAGGTGTTCGTGCCGTCGAGGATCACGGTTCCAGGACCGGCCTTCGTGAAGCCCCCCGTGCCGCCGATCGCCGAAGCGACTCGCAACGTGTTGCTGGAGTTGTAGTTGTGGATCACGAGGTCACCCGCCCCGCCGCCCGGACCCTGAAGCGTGGCCGTGCCGGTGATCAGCGTGGCGTTGGTGCCCACGTTGCTCGTGACCAGAACGCCCCCCACGGAAAAGGTCGAGCCGGCGCCGTCGAGCGTGACGGTGCGGCTGCCCGCGTTGTCGAACCGCAGGCTGGCCAGCGGGTTGTCGCCGGCCGCACCGGTGACGGTCGGACTCGTCCCGCCGACGTCGGCGTTGCCGGAGAGGGTGGTGGCCGTGGCCGCCGTGTAGAAACCGCTCGTGGCCTCAACGATCTTCGTGTTGCCGGGGTCCTTGACCGCCCAGTTCCGCACCGCCGTGGCGGTGGTGCCGAACGTCATGTAGGCGACGCCATTGGAGTCGGTGATCAGGCCGTGGGCCGCGCCCGACGACGTGAGTACCTGGGTGTTGGTCGTGGTCGCGTTGGTGAGCCCGATCACCAGGTTGCCGGTGCCGCCGGCGTTGCGGGACAGGGCGCCGAAGTCGATCGTGAGCACGTTCGCCGTGGACGACGTCGCGGCCAGGCCGGGGGTGATCGTGGCTCCGCCGCGACCGAACGTGGTGCCGTTGAAGGTCTGCAACCGCGCGGTCGTGCTGCCGGTGCCGGTGACGACAAGATTGCCGCCGAGCACGAGGGCCGAGGACGACGACACCACGTTGTTGCTCGCCGCCGTGTTGAGGGCCAGCGACAAGGTCGCCATGTCGGTGACGGTCGTCGCACCCGAGTAGGTGCCCTGGGCCGAGAGCATGAGCGTGCCCTGACCGTTCACCGTCAGGCTGCCGCCCGAACTGATCAGCGGCGTTGCGAACGTGATCGACTGACTGCTGGTGTTGATCCGGATGTGCTGGCCGGCCGCCGTGCTGAATCGGGTGGAATAGTCGGTGCTGTTGGACTCCGAGTACTGGAGCCAGCCGCCACCGAACACGATCGACCCCGGGTTCGCGGCGGCGGACCTGCCTAACGGTCCCGACGTGCCGACCGACTCGCCATTGGCCAGGAGCACGATCCCGTCGTTGATCGTCGAGACACCCGTGTAGGTGTTGGCGGACGCCAGGCGCAGCATGCCCGTTCCCTCTTTCGTCAGGCCGCCCGTGCCGCTGACGACGCCCCACAGCGAGGTGTCGCCGGCCCCGCCGACGGTGAGCAGAAACCCGCCATTCGCAAGCGTGCCCGTCGGACGGAGAATTCCCGCATCGGACTGCAGGCGAGCCGCGCTGGCCATCGTGATGTTGCCGCTGTAACGGCCCGCGCCGGAGACGTTCCGCAAGGCGCCGTTTCCACCGAACCCACTGCCGTTGAGCGTGAGTGCTCGGTCGATCGCCATCGACCCGTCGAAGGCGAGCGTGGCGCCCGCGGCCACCGTTACACCGCTGGTCGCCCCCAGGCCCTTCTGACTCTGGACGCGGAGCACGCCACCGTTGATGGCCGTGGCCCCGGTGTAGGTGCCCATCCCGGAGAGAAACAGCGTCCCGTTGCCGGTCTTTGTGAGGGCGACCGATGAAGCTCCCCCATTGAGCAGCGGCCCGGCGATCACGATGTCGCCGACCCCGTCTACCGTCAGCGTCTTGGCCCCGCCCGTGCCCCCGGTGCCCCCCTGCACGTTGCCGTTGAAGATCAGCCGGTTGGTCGTGGTCGAGTTGGTGAACGTGTACGAACCCGCCGTCGCCGTGCCGAGCGACACGTTGGCAGTGAAGGATTGGTGGGCCGCCACGGCCGCGTTCATCGTGACCGCGCCCGAGTTGTCGAGCACGAGCGACTGGCTCCGGACGAGGCCGCTGCCCACGGTGTACGCCGCGACGTTCGCGGTGTCGAAGAGCACGCCGCGCAGCGTCACCCCCGTGCCAAGGTCGAGCGTCGTGTTGCCGTTGCCGGCGTCCGCGAAGGTCGCGACGTCACCGGTACCCGGCACCGGCGAGACCGTCCAGTTGGTCGTCGTCGACCAGATTCCGTCGGTGGCACCGGTCCACGTGGCGTCGGAGGCAGCAGCTGGCGCGGCCCAGCCCAGGAAAACCATCGCGACGCCGTATCCCAGCGCCCAAAGCCACCGCTCACGGCGCCATGCCGTGCAGCCACATTCCGATTGCATGATCATCCTCCCCGCACCGTTCGTGACCGCCCACCCCATCCAACTAATATAGTATGCGGTGTCGGCTCCTTCCGGTCAAAAAGCCGTCATTCCGTTTTCCGCATCCCATGTTACGGAATATGGCCGTGCGATTTGCGGCAGCCCTTCCGCCGTGGCGATTGCTTGTTGTTCCACGCGGCCATGACTACGATCCCCTTGCCTGCTGTCGTCGAAGTTCGTGAAGGCCGGCTTGACCAGACGCACGGATCGATTCCGCCGCCGAACGGACCCGAACGAGGACCAGTGCCGATGCCTTCTGCTGCCGAGTTTTCGAGCGAGACATCGAGAGGAACACGGAACCCGCTCGCGGGCCTTTGCCTGGTCGCGGCCCTGGCCCTGCCCGCGGCCAACGCCGACGAGACGCTGCCCTGGAACCTCCCGTCGCTCTTCGAGCCCCCGGTGACCCATGCCACCGATGCCCGGCCCGCCAAGGGCCTCGAGTCGTTCTTCTACGAGGGAGCGGAGTTCAAGGGAAAACCGAGCTGGGTGTTCGCGTACTACGGCGTCCCCAAGGGGGATCCGCCGGCAGGGGGCTGGCCCGCGGTCGTCTGCGCCCACGGTGGCGGCGGCACCGCCTTTCCCGAATGGGTCCGCAAGTGGAACAACGCCGGCTACGCCGCCATCGCCATGGACCTGGAGGGGCACCTGCCCGGCGGCAACGCGCACCAGGTGGAGGGCGGTTTCCCGCCGACTCAGGGGCACCAAAACGCCCACCCGGCCCGGGTCGACTACTTCGGTGATCGTGTCCTGCCTGCCCCGGAGCAGTGGTTCTATCACGCGGTGGCCGACGTGATCCGGGCTGACTCGCTGCTGCGATCCAGGCCGGAAATCAACAAGGACAAGATCGGGCTGACCGGGATTTCCTGGGGCGCCACGGTCGCCTGCACGGCCGCCGGCCTCG
>VGYP01000050.1 GCA_016872955.1 Planctomycetota bacterium | reverse complement strand
ACGGCCTCGGCGGATCACCCCGCTGTTCCTGCCGCCGTACTCGCCGGAACTCAACCCGGTCGAGCGGCTGTGGCACTGATTTCGGGAGCACCACTGGAGCCATCGCACCTCCGCCGACGAGCAGGCACTTGTCGCCGGGGCCATTCGGAGTCACGGCACGCTCCGCCGGCAGGATATCCGGTCAATCTGCCGCATCCGCTGGGGGCACGCCTGCGGATCCAGTGTGATCCGTATCAGACGCTGGTGATAAGGCCGGGGGGGGCCGTCAGGCCCCCCGGCCGTCAGCGAGCTGCGCGGGACCCGTCGACGGGATATAATCGAGTGACGAGGACGAATCCCTCATGGCCGTGGCATCCGATTTCTCGCTGGTCACCGTCGCTACGGCGCTTTCGCCCCGTGAGCGGTTCGAGGAGTTTCTGCAGGCCCGCGGCAAACGGGTCACGCGGCAGCGACGGGTGATCGTCGACCATGTCGCCAGCCGCCATGAGCACTTCGACGCGGAGCAGCTGCTGGCGGACCTCCGGGGCACCCGTGAAGGTGAGCGGGCGAGCCGGCCGACCGTCTACCGCACGCTCGCCGAGATGGTCGGCGCCGGTCTGCTCCGCAAGATGGTGCTCGACGGCCGGGCCGTCTACGAGCACGATTACGGCTATCCGCGGCACGACCACCTCTACTGCACGCGCTGCCGAAAGCTGATCGAGTTTTCCAGCGATGACCTGGCGAAGATCTGTGACGCGGTCGCCGCCCGCCATCAGTTCCGGGTGGAGTCGCACCGCCTGATCGTAACGGGGGTGTGCGTCGACTGCCGTGCCAGTCGCAGCCGCTCCCGGCTCCAGGACCGGGTCTAGACCCGGTTCACGAGCGTTGGAGCGACGGCCCCTACCTCGGCACCGGCAGCCGTGCAGTGCAGTCCAGAGCGGGAGTGGTGCCCGCGTGCCGTCCGCGAGCTAGTGCGCCACCGATCACGACGCGCACCGGCCCTGCCGACGATGGCCTGGGCTGGCCATCAGGCCGTTGCGTCGGATCTCTCCATCAGACCGTGAGGCCATCAGACCGTGAGGCGGGCCTCGGGTCCGCGGGCCGGTACGTCGGCCAGGGCCGCCTTCACCGCGCCCGCCACGAACTCGCGGACCTGGTCCGCGGCGCGGCCCGCCAGGTCGTTCGGCTCGAGCGCCGCGGTCAGGTCGACGGCCGCGAAGAGCGGGTCGGCCGCGAGCCGGTCGGCCAGGTCGTTCGCGTCGCCCTCGCGGATCCGGGCGGTGGCGGCATGGCTGTGCTCGCGAAGAGCTTCGTGCAGGGCCTGACGGTCGCCGCCCGCCTTGGTGCCGGCCATCAGGATCTTCTCGGCGGCGAGGAAGGGGAGGTGGGCCTCCAGGTTCCGGCGGATGCCGCCCGGAAGCACCACCAGGCCGCTGGCGATGTTGGCGTAGAGCACCAGCTGCGCGTCGGTCGCCAGGAAGGCCTGGGGCAGCACGAGCCGGCGGGGCGCGGAGTCGTCGAGCGTCCGCTCGAGCCACTGCGTCGCCGCCGTCTGGCCAGCGGTCACGGCCAGGCCCATCACGAATCGGCCGAGGCCGCACATCCGCTCGGCCCGCATCGGGTTGCGCTTGTACGGCATGGCGGAGGAGCCCACCTGCTCCTTCTCGAACGGCTCCTCGAGTTCCCCCCAGGCCGCCGCCAGCCGCAGGTCGTTGCCCGCCTTGTGGCACGACTCCGAGACGCCCGACAGGGCCGCGATCACCTGCGAGTCGACCTTGCGGGAGTAGGTCTGGCCCGTGACCTCGTAGGAGGAGTGGAAGCCGAGCTTCCGGGCTACGAGTTCGTCGAGCCTGCGGACCTTGCCGTGATCCCCCTCGAAGAGTTCCAGGAAACTGGCCTGCGTGCCGGTGGTGCCCTTCACGCCCCGGGCGCGGAGCAGTTTACGGCGATGCGTGATCTCCTCGAGGTCGAGCAGCAGGTCATGGATCCAGAGGCAGATTCGTTTGCCGATGGTGGTGGGCTGGGCGGGCTGAAGGTGGGTGCGGCCCAGGCAGACGATGTCCTTGGTCTCCACCGCCTTGGCGGCCAGCCGTTCGATCACCGACGCCAGCCGGGCGGCGACCAGATCGAGTGACTCCCGCATCAGCACCAGGTCGGTGTTGTCGGTGACGAAGGCGCTGGTGGCTCCCAGATGGATGATCGGGCGGGCGGCCGGGCAGTCGTCGGCGAAGGCGTGCAGGTGGGCGAAGACGTCGTGCCGCATGCGATTCTCGTAGTGCGCCGCCTTGGCGAAGTCGACGGTGTCGAGATGGGCCCGCATTTCGGCGAGCTGGGCGGGGCTGATGGCGAGGCCGAGCTCCGCCTCGCTCTCGGCCAAGGCGAGCCAGGCCCGCCGCCAGAGGGAGTAACGGTGTCCGTCGCTCCACAGCCGGGTCATCTCGGCCGACGCATAGCGGGCGGCCAACGGATTGTCCCAGCGGTCGCGGTCGTGGTTGGCGGGAGGCTGCAAGCGGACGGCTCCGGAAAGCGGGGATGCAGGGAGGGGAACGAACACCCGGTCGACCACGAGCCAGAAGCCGCTTCTCGACCCGCATCCGGCAGGCGGATCCCGGGGCGGGAAACCCGCCGACTCGGATGATAGTCGAAGACCGCCTGCCGCGGCAGCCGCGTCAGCTCGGCGCGCGGCCGCCGACCGCCCGTCGCGGGTGTTGGGCCGGCCGCTCCGTCTGGCGATCGGCCTGACGGGCCAGCCGGCAGAACAGCCGCTCGATGGCCAGCCGGGCACGGAGACCACGGGAGGCCTCGCCCTTGAGCGCGAGGTCGAGGTCGCGGAGCCAGATCGGCAGGCGACGCGCCCGCGGCGCACCGAGTTGACCGAGGGCCTCGCGGGCCTGGGCCACCGCCTTGGGCCAGGCTGCCACGCCCGCTTCCGCCAGTGCCTTCTCGACGCTCGGCGGGCGGCCGGCGGCTGCTGGCAGGCCCAGGAGCCGCGCTGCGGTCGAGAGTTTGCGGAGCACGGCGCTCGTCTGGGCGGCGATGGCGATCGGGCTCTCACCGGATTCGAGAATGGCCGCCAGTTCGGCGAGCGCCGAGGCCGCGTCGCCCGTCGCGGCGGCGTCGATCATGCCCCAGGTCGACCGCTCGCCCGGCGTGCAGGCGAACTCGTCGACGGCCTCGGGTGGGATCGGCTGTCCACGGTCGCTCGCGGGGATCGCAGCAGCCAGCCGCGCGAGTGCCTGGTCGGCCAGGCCCAGGGTGCCGCCGACCCGGTCGAGGAGCTGCTGGCCCGTGGCCGGGGCGAGTCGGACGCCATGCCCGACCGTGGCCCACTTCCGCAGCCAGTCGGCCAGGTCCTGCCGGGGCGGGATCGAGGTGTCGATCACGAGACCATGCTTCGCGGCCGCCTTGGCCAGCCGCGTGGAGGCGGGAAACGATTTCACTTCCAGGATCACGAGCCCCCGTCGACCCCGCGAGGTCGAGGCGATCTGCTCGAGCAAGTCGCGTGTCGCGGTCACGAAGGCGTCGGCCTGCCGCACCACGGCGGCCCGCGTGGCCGAGGCAAACAGCGGCACCGTGGCCGCCTCGTCGAACACGTCGCGGGCATCCAGTGGGTCGTCACCCGCAAACTCCCGCCACGCCCAGGACCGATCTTCCTCGTCAGGCACGAGACGGTCCCGCAGCAGCCTCAGCGTTCTGTGGATGAGGAACGGCTCGCCCCCGGCCAGCACGACGATCGAGGGCGAGTCGAGCGCCAGGGATTCCGGCGTGAGCAGGACGTCGAGGGCGTGCGTGCCGCCGGCCACGGGACAAGCTCCACTGGGACCGGCGGAGTCTACCGTCACGGCGTGATTCACGGGACTTCGGTCAGGGGGCGGGCAACACCCGCAGCCCGCCGAGCCGGCCACCGAACCGCGTGGGTGCCACGGAGACCGCCTCGTCGCAGGCCGCGAAGCCCTTGTTGCCGGCGGCGTCGGTCGCCTCGACCCGGATGAACACCCGCGCTGGCACGCTCGGTCCGGGCTGCCAGCGATACGCGGCTTCATTGGCTGCGTCGGCGGCGATCGTCGCCCAGGGGCCGTCGGCGTTCGGCGAATAGAGCAGCCGAGCGGAGTTGGCCGCGAGCAGTGGATCGCGGATCGCGTAGCGAATCACGAGCACGTGCTCCGAGACGGCCTCGTCCTGTTCGACGGCGGCGAGTTCGACCTGTGGAGGTTCCTCGTCGACGCCGACCCAGGCGTCGGGTTCAGCGCCGCTGCGAGGGCCGGCCGCGGCGTCGGACGCCTCGGCGACCAGCTCGAGCCTCACGCCGTAGAAGCCCGGCTCGGCGAGGGCCACCTCGATCGGGCTGCGACCGTCCGTGTCGACTGCCGCCTTCTGCCAGGTCAGGCCGCCATCGCGGGAGGTCCAAAGTTCGGCCCGCAGCACCCCGGCCGTGCGTCGCAGCGCCGGAATCTCGTAGTCCCAGGAGAACCGCCGGCTTCGCGACAACTGCAGCGGACGCCCTCGATACGCTAGCGTCTGCCCCTGGCTGTCGGGCTGCGAGATGCCCGCGGCGGCGAGCGGGTCGGCGATCGTCACGGTCCGTGCCTGCCGGCGACGGGCCTCGGCCTCGTCGGAGCGGGGCAGTAGGCCGGCCGCCGCCGCGGCACGTGGCTCGCTGTGCGGTGCCGGGGTCGGTGCGGCTGGGCGGGGAGCGGTCGGAACGTGTTCGTGCGGAGGCCACGTCGCGGCCTGGGCCGGCCAGGCGCCGGCCGCAGAGGCACGCGGGCTGACATCGGGGAACTTGCTGGCCGACTCGGATGGGCGGGCCGTCTCGCTTGACGGGGCGTCCGCGGCGAACGACTCGGCCGACTGCTCCGGCAGCGCCGGCACACCGATTTCCTTCGCCAGCGCGGCCTGGTCAATTCGCGGATCGGTCTGCTCGAGCGAAAACTTCCGTTCGGTGTGGTTGCCCGACGCGTCGGCGACGGTGATGCGGACCGCCAACTGGTCCACCTTCTCGCCCGCCCACCAGATCGACTCGCCCACGAGGTGCGCCGGGGCCTCGCGGGCCAAAACGGCGTCGGCGGCCACACTCTTCCACTCGCGATCCTGCGGCCCGCGGTATTCCAGGACGAGCGACTCCAGCCGCAGCGAGTCGTCGGCAGCGGCATAGCGGCAGACGATTGCCCCGTCGGCTCCCTTCCAGACGCGGGCGGCCAGCCGAGGGCCGGCCGCATCCACGATCACGCGGATGTCCGGGCCCTCGCCGCCGCGAGACCGTCCCTTGCGGTCGATGGCCCGCAGCCGGAACCAATATTCGCCGTCGACGTCGGCGGTGTAGCTGAACGAGCCCGCGGTCGGTCCTGTCTCCCCGGCCACCGACCAGGACCCGCCTAGGTCTTTCGAGACGTTGAGGACCACACGCTGCGGGGTCGCGTCCGCGTCGGGGTCCTGCGACGCAGGCAGCCGGAAGGGGATCGTGACGCTGCGATGTTTGGTGCGGACCGGGGCCGGCAGTCCCGGTGGCTCGGCGGCCTCCACGCGGCCCGCGGCCGCTCCCGTCGTCAGCAGGAGCGACGCGAGCACGAGGCTGGTGCTCAACGCGATGCCGGGGCCGGTGATTTCGACGCAGGCCAATGGCTTGCCGTCGGGCGGGGCGGCCGGCGGCCGGCGGCCGGCCATGGCCGGGCGGTCGAACAAAGTGTCTGGCCTGGTTGGTGCCGGGCATGCCATGTCGCAGTTGATCGGCGCGACGACGGTGAAAAAGTCATACATTTTCGGCACGACCGGAAAAGTCGGTGCGGACGCCGCAAGCCGGGAGGACGGGGCCTTCGCACGCCGCTGGGCGACGAAAAAGCATGCAAAGTGGGCAGGCTGGGGGGATTTTGTCTGGACCCGATCGCCACTCGGCTGCCATACTTCGGGTGAAATCCAATCCCTGCGGCCGGGCGCACGGGGTGGCAGCCGAGGCGTCTCGGGACGTTCCGGACCGACCCCCGGGGAGGGCCGCTGAGGCGCGATCGACCATCGGCACAACGACCTGGCTTGCGTCCAGAAATCCGCGGGAGTCGGCTATGGAGACGCCCTTTTCGCAATCGCCGTTCGCCGCGATCCTGATCGTGACCGCGATGCTTACCGCGGTGCTCGCGGCGGGCGTGTTTGCGATCGTGTCGGCTGTGGCTGCCCGCCTTTCGGCAGTCGGACATGGTCCAGGGACGGGGCAGATGCCTGGCCGTCCCCGCCTCTCCGACCGGCCTGGTTCGCCTGGTCCGTCAGGCCTCCCGGACCGCGGCGATTGGGAAGGCACGCTCGCCACCTACAAAAATCTCCGGGACGAGGGTGTGCTGAGCGAGGAAGAATTCCGAAAAATAAGAACGCTTGCCGGGCCGCCACGGCTGATCGGCACGCCCGATCTCCGCGCGCAGCACAGGTCGCCGACGGATCCCGCCAGGCCGGAACACGAGAGGATGTGAACTGATGCCAACCGGAAAAGACTCGGGGGGTCTGGGACGCCGCGGAGCCGGCGGGACGACCAAGAAGAACGCCTTCTGCTCGTTCTGCCGCAAGAGCTATCGTGACGTTGGCCCGCTCGTGGAGGGTCCGGGGGACGTCTACATCTGCGGCGAGTGCATCGAACTCTGCCAGTCGATCCTCGACCAGGAGAAGCGGCGCCGCGGCACGAGCAAGCAGCTCTTTACCGCCATTCCGTCTCCGCGCGAGATCGTCGGGCACCTCGACCAGTACGTGATCGGGCAGCAGCACGCCAAGCGCGTGTTGGCCGTGGCGGTTCACAGCCACTACAAGCGGCTGAACCTCGGCCGCGATGGCGGCGACGTCGAGGTCGACAAGTCGAACATCCTGCTGATGGGCCCCACGGGGTGCGGCAAGACGCTCCTGGCCCGCACGCTGGCCCGGATCCTGGACGTGCCCTTCGCGATCGGCGACGCGACCACGCTCACCGAGGCGGGCTACGTCGGCGAGGACGTGGAAAACCTGCTGCTCAAGTTGCTCAACGCCGCCGACTACGACATCGAGGCTGCCCAGCGGGGCGTTCTCTACATCGACGAGATCGACAAGATCGGCAAGACCAGCCAGAACGTCTCCATCACCCGCGACGTGTCGGGCGAGGGCGTGCAGCAGGCACTGCTGAAGATGCTCGAAGGGACCGTCGCCAACGTGCCGCCGCAGGGGGGCCGCAAGCATCCGGAGCAGCAGTACATCCAGCTCGATACCTCGAACATCCTGTTCATCTGCGGTGGGACCTTCGTCGGCATCGACAAGATCATCGCCCGCCGCCTGGGCAAGCGGACCATCGGATTCGGCCAGCCGTCCGGCTACCGCGGCGATGCGGAACTAGCGGACCTGCTTCCGCAGGTGGACTCCGACGACATCCTGGAGTTCGGGTTGATTCCTGAGCTGGTGGGGCGACTGCCGGTGATCTCCTCGTTGCAGCCGCTCGACGAAGACGCGTTGATCAAGGTGCTCACGGAGCCGAAGAACGCGCTCGTCAAGCAGTATCAGAAGATGTTCGGGCTCGAGAGCTGCACGCTGGAGTTCACCGGCGAGGCCTTGCGGGCGATCGCCCGCAAGGCGATGAAGAAGGAGACCGGAGCCCGCGGGCTGCGAAGCATCATGGAAGACACGATGCTCGACATCATGTTCGACCTGCCGGAGAACCAGGGCGCCACCTACGTGATCAACGAGCGGAACGTGGAGGGCACCGAGCCGGTGCTGCCGCTCCGCGAGGCTCGCACTAAGAGCGCCTAGCAACCCGCCCGCCGTGGACGCGGCGAGGGGCCCCCTGAGCCCCGCACGGAGTGGCGGCCGCCGGCTGTCCCAACCGGGCGATCGGGCGAGGGCAGCGGCGGCCGTGTGTCGCGGGCTCGCCGCTACGGGGGCAGCAGACCGATGCCGCCGACCTCGATGCCGTCGAGCGATCGGATCAGTTCGGCGGCGTAGATCTGGAACGGCCGGCTCGCCGATTGCACGACCAGGCGGTCATCGCCCAGCTGCTGGACCTTCGCCGCGGGATCGCCCTGCTTCCCGAGTGCCGTGTTGCAGAGTTCGATCAGGCTGGCCTCGATCCGCTTCGCCTACGCGGGATCGCGGAGGCGGCGAACCCGCACCGGCACCCCGTCCACGCCACGGTTCGCGTCGGCGAGGTCGGCGTCGAAGCCGGTCCGCATCAGGGCGACGAGCTGCTCATGGACATCGAGCGTTTGCGAGATCACGAGCTCATGGGCTTCCGGGACGGCGCGGATCGAGCCCGGCCCCCCGACCGTGTCCCACGTCTCGACTACGACCGAGGTCTCGATGGTCTCGATCAGGCTCTGGATCGCCAGCCCGCCGCAAACGTGCGTCGGCAGCGGGTAGAGGCCGACGATCAGCCGCTCCTGGGCCGCTTCACGGCTCGTCAGGACGAGTGACTCGCGGCTGACCGTGAAGTCCAGCCCGCTGCCTTCGAGCATCTTTTCAGAGCGGGCCGAAGGCCGACGGCAGTCTTCGGGCCGGGCGGCAGTGGTGTGTCAGGGTCGAGCCCGATGTCCTCCAGCGCCTGCCCATCGATCGTCACCGAAACGCGGTACGATCTGGCGAGCCCATGCGCCAGGAGCTGCACCGTCGCCTGGCCCTCAATCTCCACCCCGGTTGGCGGCAGCGTCTCGTCCAACAGGCCCAGCACCACGGCATCGCCAGGTGCGACCGCGTAGGTGACCTCGTATCGCGGCGTCGCGTGACCGAGATCAGGCTGCGGATGCACCAGCCGCGGCGGCCTGGCAGGCTTGCTGGCCGTCGGGGCAGCCTGGGGTCGCAGGCGGGGCGCTCGGAATAGAGGATCCCGAAACCCGTCCATGCGATCTGCCCACGACGGTCGAAGAAAAGGAGACGATCCCTCGGTCGGGGAGCCTGGAGCGGGCCGGGGGAGCTGTCAATCGCCCGGTCGCGACATGCAGGGAGCCGCGGTGACGGGCGTCAGGTCGCCCGCCGGGGCGACGTCGACGTGGGACGCCGCCGGCGGCGGACGGCTCCCGGGCATCAGGCCGATGGGGTGGTCGTGACGAGGGCCGGCAGGCGGACCGTGATCGCCGTACCCTTGCCGGGTGCGCTCTCGACGCGGATCCGCCCGCGGTGCGTCTCGACGATCTCGCGGCAACTGGCGAGCCCCAGGCCGCTGCCTCCCTTGCCGCTCTCGTCGGGGCCGTTCTTCGTCGAGAAGTGCGGCTCGAAAATCCGCCGCAGCACGTCCGGAGGCATGCCGCAGCCGGTGTCGCGAACCATCAGGTCGACGAGGCCCGACGCCTCGTCGTGCGAGAGCCGCAGGATCAGCCGGCCGCCGCCGGGCATCGCCTGCCGGGCGTTGACGAGCAGGTTGAGCAGGACCTGCTGCAGTTGGCCGGGGCTCGCCGAGACCCGCGGCACCGCCGTGAACTCGCGTTCGACCTGCACGCGATACTTCATCATCTCGCGTTCGAGCAGCACCAGCGCGTCCTCGACCACGAGCTGGAGATCCACCGGCTCGAACCGGGCGGAGCGGTTCCGCGACATCGACAGCACGCTGGCCGTGATCCGCGCCGCCCGCGTGGCGGCCGACAGGATCCGTTCGAGCGCCTTGTCGCGGGTGGCGGCATCGCGGTGGCGGAGGCCGAGCCGGGCATAGTTGAGGATCGTGGTCAGGGCGTTGTTGAACTCGTGGGTGGTGGTCCCCAGCAACTCACCGAGGCTGGCCTGCTTGCGGGCCTCGAGCACCCGCCCCCGCAGCAGGGCGACCTCGGCCGCATGGGTGGCACGGGCCGCGGCCAGCTCCCGCTCCAGCGCACCGACAGCGGGCCCGCCGACGCCGGGCGGCCGCACCGGCCTGGGCAGGTCGTGCCGCACCGCCAGGTCGCCCGCGCGGTCGGAGGCGGGGCGTGATGGGTCGAGGCTCATCGGCAGCCTGGGAATGCGCCAGCGACGGGGGAAACAACGCGGGGATCGCAGCCCGCGACCGGACTGGCCCTTGTCGCGTATCGTCGCCGCGATGCCGGAGCCTCTAGAATGCGGTCACCGATCCTTTCGGGCTTCTTGACCGTTCAAGTTGCGGGGATCGTCAGCCGTCCCGCACCGTCCAGCCGGTAGGTCCTCCGCAGGCGGACGATCCGGACCGCGTGACGCGCGGCCCGGTGGACTCCTGTCGCTTGCACCGCTTCTACAGTCTCTCCAGTCTGCCGATGCCGCTCCGCTTGCCAGACTTGTCCCGTCATGCCCGCGGCATCACGCTCGTGGAGTTGCTGGTGGTGATCGCGATCATCGCCCTGATGATCGGTCTGCTGCTGCCGTCGGTGCAGTCGGTGCGGGAGGCGACCCGGCGGACGGCCTGCAAGTCCAACCTGCGGCAGATCGGGGTGGCCCTGCAGGTCTACCTCGATCGCAAGTCGGCCCAGGGCCAGAAGGGACGCTTTCCCGACGCCGCCGTGGTGCCCAGCCGGGAACTCGAGTTCTTCACGCCGCAGCGGCCCATCAAGCCAAGCATCGTGGCCGCCCTCGGGCCCTTCATGGAGAACGACCGCGAGGGTTTTCGCTGCCCCTCCGACACGGCCTACTTCGTGCGGCCTCAGGCGGACGTCGTGGCGTTCGAGGAGCGACTGGCGAAGATCGGCCGTTCGCTCACCGACAGGCCGGCCGAATACAAGGACGCCTCCTACGAGGGCACGAGCTACGAGTACCCGGCCCGCCGGCTGACGCGGACCGATTCCGCGACAGGCAAGACCGTGGGGCGCACCCGCGACGAGGCCTTGGCCTATCGCAATCAGCAGGGCTCGTCGGCGAAGCTCTGGGTGTTGTACGAGTTTGACGCCTTCCACGGCGGCTTCTCCTGGCTGCCGCGGGAGACGGAGACCGAGTTCAACGAGCGTCCGGCGCCGCCGGAGGGAGCCCGCAACTTCCTCTATCTTGACGGCCACGTCGAGAACCTCTGACCGCCGCCGCCCGACCGCGGAGTATCGCACCATGAAGTCGTCGACCGCGCGGGCCGCCGGCCGCTCCCGACCGCCGGCCGTCGCCGAAGGGCGGCGCTGGAGGTGGCCCGTCGTGGTGGTGGCGGTGATGGTCCTTTTGCTCGCGGGGGGTTGGCTGGCCGGCTGGATCGGCCCGGCGACCGATCCGCGCGTGACGGAAATCCTCGCGCTGCAGGCGCAGGCCCGCGACCGCTTCGGCCAGCCGGGGGCCGCGGGGGGCGGACCGACCAATCTCGCCGAGGCTACGGCCGCCGCCACGACCATGATGGAAATCCGCCGTCGCACGGAGGTGCTGCCCGAGCGGCTCCGCCAGCAGGTCGAGCAGAACGGTTCCGACGTCTTCCGGGCCGCCTTCCGGGCGCGGATCGACCGCTACTTCACGTTGCCGCCCGAGCAGCGGGCCGCGGAGATCGACCGGCAGATCGAAGAAGAGGAGATGTGGCGCAAGGCGTTCGAGGCGGGGCAGGCCGCGCTGCAGACCGTGGGCATCGGCAACCCGCCGTCGGCCGGCGGCCCGACCGCCTCCGGCCAGTCGGCCACGGGGCAGTCGACGACGTCTGGCCCGTCCTCCTCCGGCTCGTCCTGGTCCAGCCGTACCGAGGAGGAGCGGAACCGCTGGCGCAAGGGCATGATCGACCGCACCACGCCCGACGAGCGGGCGCGGTACACGGAGTGGCGGCGAGCGCGGGATGCCCGCCGCGAGCAGCGGGGCCTTCCCAACACCTGGCCGCGGTGACGCCCGTCGGCCGCCCACGAACGGCATCGCATCCATCCCATGAACGACACGCTCGGACTGCTGGAAGAGGCGCGGCAACTGGCCGGTGACCTCGGCTATCGCGTCCGGGAAGAGCCGCTCGGTGAACTGTCCGGCGGGCCCTGCACGGTGGCCGGCCGGCGGCAGGTGCTGCTCAATCTCGAACAGGGAGCGGCGGAGCGGCTCGACGTGTTGCTGCGGGTGCTGGCCGCCGACCCGCGGGTGGCGGCTGAACCCAAGAGCCGCCTTCTGGCACGGCGGCTGGCGGCCCTGGGTGACGGCTGAAGCTCAGCGGTAGAGGTCGTGCCTCGCGATGAAACACTCGACGGCGCGGGGCGTGCGGTAACGGATGCTCCTGCCGGCGGCCACGGCGGCCCGCAGGTCGGTGGCCCGGATGCCGACGGCCGGCATCCGCACCCGTCGCGCCAGGATCGCCGCCGCCGCGTCGGCACCGAGTAGGCCGGCGAGCCCCGCCGCGGCGGCGTCGAGGTCGTCGCATCCCACGCGTTCGGCCGGCACGATCTCGGCGAGCGCGGCGATCCGCGTCGGCTCCCGCCAGGTCGGCAGCCCCGCCAGGGCGTCGGGCCCGAGCAGCAGGACGAGCCGATCGTTCGGGTGCGCCGCGGCCAGTGCCGCGAGCGTGTCGACCGTGTAACTCGTGCCGCCGCGATCGAGTTCGAGGCTCGTGACCTCGAAGGCATCGTGGCCGCCGATCGCCAGCCGCAGCATCTCCAGGCGATGATCGCCCGCGATGAGTCGTCGGCCCGGCTTGTGGGGCGTCGCGGCGGTCGGCACGAACAGCACGCGATCGAGCGTCGCCTGCTCGCGGGCGGTCTCGGCCAGCACCAGGTGGCCATAGTGCACCGGATCAAAGCTGCCGCCGAACACCCCGATCCGCATGCCCGAGTCCTCCACGAGTCGACCGTTGCTGGGCCGCGACGCCTAGCGTACCGCCTGCCGGCGGTCGGGTCGGCCTGTCGGCGCTGGATGATCGAGATCGCATCTGTGTCGCCTGGAGCGACGCGTTGGCAAACCAGATGGGGTAGGCGACGGGGGTCGGCGACCCTCCGAAGGACCGCGGAGCGGCGACTTTGGCCATCCCCGAGCCGGCGACACACGGAAGCCGGACTTGCTCTAATCGGTCGGATGAGCCGATCCGAGCCCACGCAACGCGACCTCTTCAAGCGCCAGCCGGCCTGGGTCGAGGACGATGCCCGCCTCGGCACGATCGCCACGGTCGTCCTGCCCGACGGGGTCGACAAGCCGCTGGATTACATCGTGCCCGAGGACCTGGCGGGCCAGGTGGAGCCGGGCCGTCGCGTGCGGGTGCCGCTCGGCCGGAGCGACCGGTTGCGACTGGCCTACTGCGTGGCTGTCCGATCGGGTGAACTGCCGACGACGCCGCTCAAGCCGGTGGCCGGTGTCGAGGATGATCGGCCGCTGCTGTCGCCGCGGATGCTCGAACTCACTGACTGGATGGCCGAACGCTGGATGGCCCGTCGTGGCGAGGTGCTTGAGGCGGTGCTGCCGGCGGGCGTGCGGCTGCGGCGAAAGGGCCGAGTCTCGACGCTCCTGGTCGCCACGGGCCAGCCGCCGCCACGGAAGCCTACGCCGTCGCAGGCGCGAGTGCTCGCTGCGGCCGCCACGCCCGCCACGGCCGAGCAGCTCGCCACGGCCGCCGCGGCCAGCCGCGCCGTGGTGACGCGACTGCTCAAGCTCGGCCTGCTGCGGGAAGCGGGCCAGGCCGAGGCGGCGCCGGCGGGCGGCGAGCGGCCGGGAATCTCCCACGATCGGCCGACCACACTCTCGGCGGCGCAGGCCGCAGCCCTCGGGGCGATCGGGGATGCCATGCGGGGAGGCCGGCACGAGACGATCGTGCTCTTCGGCGTCACCGGCAGCGGCAAGACGGAGGTCTACCTGCGGGCCGTCGAGGAGGCGGTTTCCTTCGGCCGTCAGGCGATCGTGCTCGTTCCCGAGATCAGCCTCACGCCGCAGACCTGCGACCGGTTCCGGGCCCGGTTCGGCGCCGTGGCGGTGC
>VGYP01000049.1 GCA_016872955.1 Planctomycetota bacterium | reverse complement strand
CCCCGACTCACGCGGCGGCATCGACCGCCGTAGTACTGTGGCCAACATGCACGCGTTCCTGGCCGTCATCGGACCTGAACGGGATGCCGGTCGCTTGGCCGCGCTGCTGGCCGTGGGCCATCCCGCCAAGCCAGCCTCGCCTCGCCTGGCGGCCGCGGCCCTCTCGACGCAGGAACGTCTCACGCTCGATCGCTGGCTCGACGGCGTGCGGCTGGGCGAACCGCGGCCCGCGTTCGATCCGGCCGTGCAACCAGCCGGAGCCACAACGCCCGCAGTGCCCAATCGCTTCCGCGACCTGCTCGAATCGGCGGCCAATCCGCCCCAGTTTCCGCCGCCGCCGGACCCTCGTGGCGTGATCTTCCCGCTCGATCGACCGCCGTCGGAGTAGTCGCGGCTACACCTCGATGTGGCCAGCGCGGATGGCCTCCAGGAAGGGCCGGTTACCCTCCAGCAGCGTCGGATCAGCAAGCATCTCCTCGACCGACAGCCAGAGAATCTCGGCGACTTCGACGGGATTCGGCACGAGGTCGCCGGTGTCGATGAGCCGGGCCGTCCACCATGCCAACTCTGTCCCCCAGGGCGAGACGCTTCGCCAGACGCAGGCCGCCGGCTCGATCACCGCCGCCAGTTCCTCGCGACACTCCCGCACCAGGGCCTCGTGCTCCTGCTCGCCGGGCTCGATGTGTCCGCCCGGAAAACAGATCGTGCCGGCCGCGGCCACCGTCGGGCCGCGGCGAATGACGAGAAACTTCTCCTCTCGCCTGGTGATCGCGACCACGCCCTTTCGCAGGGCCCGTTTCTCACCGGTGGCGGTCTGCATTCCTTGCTCCTGCGGTGCGGCCGGCACGGCATGGCGGCGGGACCGTGCCGACCCCGGGGTCATAGTCTAGACTTAGGGGTCCATGGTTCCGGCCTTCCCGTCCCATTCCCGCCATGCTTCCCGTCCCCGCAGCCGCCCCCGGTCATGAGCACCGCCCCGCCGTCCCCGTCAGGTTCTTCCAGCCGTCCGCCCATCCTCGGTAAGCCGCTCGGGCTGCCGATGGTGGTGCTGCTGATCCTCGCGGCGGTGGCACTGGCCACCTTCATCACCGGCAACGCCACAGGCACCCGCACCGCGATCCCCTACGACGAGTTCGTCGCCCAGGCCACGCAGGGCAACGTGGCCAGCGTGGTGATCAGCGGCGACCAACTGGAGGGCGAGTTCGTCAAGGACCTACCTGCCGCGGCCGACCAGATCGGCCGCCCCGCCCAGAAGACCTTCCGCGTCACGCTCACACCCTACCTCCGCGAAGGCTTTGACAAGCTGATGCAGGAGCAGCCCGGGATCCGCAAGGAGGTGGTCGCCCCATCCGACGGCACCGGCTTTCTGCTGGGCCTCTACCTGCTCGTCCCCCTGCTGCTGATGGCCGGCTTCTGGATGACGCTCCGTCGCGCCCGCGATCCGCTCAGCGGCACCGGGTTCCTGGGTGGTTTCTCCAAGTCGCCCGCCAAGCGATACGCGGCCGGCGACAAGCAGGTGACCTTCGCCGACGTGGCCGGCCTCGAGCAGGTGAAGGCCGACCTTCAGGAGATCGTCGAGTTCTTGAAGGATCCCAAGAAGTTCCAGCGGCTCGGTGGCCGCGTGCCCAAGGGCGTGCTGCTGATGGGGCCGCCCGGCACCGGCAAGACACTGTTGGCCCGAGCGGTGGCCGGCGAGGCCGGGGTGCCCTTCTTCTCGATCTCCGGCAGCGAGTTCATCCAGATGTTCGTGGGCGTGGGAGCCTCGCGGGTCCGAGACATGTTCAAGACCGCCAAGGATGCGTCTCCGGCGATCCTGTTCGTCGACGAGGTCGACGCCGTCGGTCGCGTTCGCGGCGCCGGCCTGGGCGGCGGGCACGACGAGCGGGAGCAGACGCTCAACCAGATCCTCTCCGAAATGGATGGCTTCAGCCCCTCCGAAAGCGTGATCGTGCTGGCGGCCACCAACCGGCCCGACGTGCTCGACCCGGCCCTGCTGCGACCTGGCCGCTTCGACCGTCACGTGACCGTCGACAGACCCAACCACAAGGCCCGTCTCGAACTCTTCAAGGTGCACACCCGCAACGTGCCCCTGGCCGCGGACGTCGACCTCGAACGCCTCGCCGGCGGCACCGTCGGCCTGACCGGCGCCGACATCCGCAACCTCGTCAACGAGGCTGCCCTCTGGGCGACCCGGCATGACAAGTCGGCCGTCGACGCCTCCGACTTTGAAAACGCCCGCGACAAGGTGCTGATGGGGCCGAAGCGGGAAGAGGTGCTCGCCGGCCGCGAGAAGACGATGACGGCGTATCACGAGGCGGGCCACGCCCTGGCTGCCTGGCTCTTGCCCGGCGTCGACAAACTCCACAAGGTGACGATCATTCCACGCGGACGGGCCCTCGGCGTGACGCAACTGGTGCCGGAGGAGGACCGGATGAACGTCGGCGAGAGCGACCTGCACAATCGCCTCGCGTTTATCCTCGCCGGACGGGCCGCCGAGAAACTCGTCTTCAGCGAGTATTCCGCGGGTGCGGAAAACGATCTCATGCAAGCCACCCGCATCGCCCGCAAGATGGTGGCTCACTGGGGCATGAGCGAGAAGCTCGGCCCGGTCTCCTGCCAGAGCTCGCACGATCATCCCTTCCTTGGCCGTGACGTCTACGAGCAGCGGGAGTACAGCGAGAGCACGGCGCAGATCGTCGACCAGGAAGTGACGCGGCTGCTGGGCGAGGCTGCTGAACGGGCCGTGGCACTGCTCTCCGACAACCGCGACAAGCTCGACCGACTGGCCACCGAACTGGAGGCGCGGGAGATGCTCGACAATACCGAGGTCGTGGCGATCCTCGGCCCCGCGGCCCCCCGCTTGGCCGGACCGTCCGCGTCCCAGGCGGCTCGCGACGCCCGGCCGGCGACCGCCTGACCAGCATGCTCGCCCATCTCGTCTATTTCACGCTCAAAGACCGTTCGCCCGCCGCGATCGCCGCGCTCGTCGCCGCATGCCGGAAGCTCCTCGTCGACCACCCCGGGGAGGTCGCTTTCTCCGTGGGCACCCGCGCTGAATACAACCGTCAGGTCAACGATTGCGACTGGGACGTGATGCTGTCGATCGTGTTCGACTCGCACACTTCCCATGATTCCTATCAGACCGCGCCGCGGCACGAGCGTTTCATTGCGGAGAACGCGCCCACCTGGGCGAAGGTGCGAGTCTTTGACGCCGACGTGACCGCCTGGCAGGCCCACGGGGCGTGATCGCGGGGGACCGTGGTCGTTCGCCAGGCGTGGTGGCACGGCCGACGTGCCGCCCCGCGCGGGCAATGGGCAGGCGGAGCGTCAGCGGAGGAACCAGGCTCGTGAAGCGGCCTGGGGGGCGATGGCTCCGGACCCCCGGCACCGCGGGTGGCTGTCTCGCGGGCGTTGATGACGAGGGAAAAGCCCGTAAAAAAAATCTTTGCATCCGGTCGTCGCGCGCCTATCATTCGGCCAAGCCGGGAACGTTCAGTACCGGCCAGTTCGCTTTTTCCATTCTTCTGAAAGGGAAACCTCATGCCTTGCTTATCGTCGCGCCTCGCTCTCGGGGCCTTGCTCGCCCTACCTTTCGCAGCCATCGCTTCCGCCGATGAGTGCCCGCTAGCCGCCGCAAAAAAGGCCCAGGACAAGGCCCACGTGCAAAAAGTGGCCCTGAAAGCCGATTCGAAGGACATCGTCGACACGGCTGTCGCTGCCGGCAGTTTCAAGACGCTCGTGGCCGCGGTGCAGGCCGCCGGCCTGGTCGAAACCCTCAAGGGCAAGGGTCCTTTTACCGTCTTCGCACCGACCGATGAGGCCTTCGCTAAGCTTCCAGCGGGCACGGTCGAGACGCTGCTCAAGCCCGAAAACAAGGCGAAACTCGTCTCTGTGCTCACCTACCACGTGGTCCCGGGCAAGGTGATGGCAGCCGATGTCGTCAAACTGACTGAGGCCCCGACCGTGCAGGGCTCGAAGGCCAAGGTCAAAGTGACTGATGGCACGGTGACGATCGACGCCGCCAAGGTGGTGAAGACCGACATCGAAACGAGCAACGGCGTGATCCACGTGATCGACGCGGTCATCCTGCCCCCGAACTCGAACTAGTTGGCCGGCGGAGGGAAGGCTCGCCGGCAAAAGCGTTGAGGCGGGGCGGGCGCGAGCCCGCCCCGCCGTCCGTTTGCCTGCCGGTCCAAGGCTGGCTGAGAGCGGATAGCATCGGGGTGAGTCCGCAGGATCGATCCGCGGGCGTCGCCGATTCGAGAATGAATCACGGGTGGCGAGGCTCGTTCTGCAAGATTCGCTCCTTCCGCGGATCACTGGCGGTGGTCAGGCGGCCATGCCGGAGGGCATCTCCCGGTATACGGATCCTCGCGCAACCGGGCCGCGAACACGCGAGCCGCCTCGACGAAGATCAGGTCGTTAAGCCGGGTGAGGGCCTGCTGCGGCGTGTTGCTCGCGTGGCGGGCGGCGGGCTGCGGCTAACACCGCCGACTCGACGCCCTCGACCGCGAACAAGAGCCGCACGGCCGCCACGGCGCCGGCGGCCGCGACCGTCGACTCGAACAAATCGACTCCCCACCGCCCAGCGACACGGGACTCGAGACGCAGCCGGCCGCGGTCACCGCCAGGGACTTTTCGGGAAGCGGCTTGCCGTCCTTCACGATTCGGGCGTCACCGCCATCCAACGGCAGCCAACCGTCGGGAGAGGCGCGGCGGACCGCCGTGCGGCGGTCCCATTCAACCCTTCCCGCGGATCCGGTCTCGCTCTGCCTCGCGGCCGCGTCGAGCTCACCGATCGCCAACTCCCGCAGCTCGGCGTGACGCTTCTTGAGCCACGGGCTCTCGACCTCAATCTCGGGCGGAACGGGATGCTCGTTGTCGAAGCCGCGGAGGTCGCCACCAGCCAATCGGTGGTCGGATTCGGCAGCAGGTCGCGGGCGAGTTGCCCCCAGGTGAACTGGTTGAATGGCGTGTTGGCATTGAACGAATCGATGACGTAGTCGCGGTCGGGAAAGAACTGCTGGTTCTGGTTGCCGTGAAATCCAACCGTGTCGGCATAGCGGTCGATGTCGAGCCACCAGCCGGCCATGCGTTCGCCGAAGTGGGGTGACGCCAGCAACGCATCGACAGACGCGTCGGCCGGCGGCGGTCAGTCGGGCGTCGGCGAACGCGTCGATCGGGTTTCGCTAGACGGCCCCGCCGGGCACCAGCGGCCGCACGAGCAGCGCATACGCCCAGTGCGGCTCGTACCCCGCTCCCTCGGCCACCCACCGGCGAAACATCGCCTTCTGGGCCGGCGAGGGCGGCTTGTGGGCCGATGCGGGGGGCATTGGATCGGCCTCGTCGAAGATTCGCGCGATGATGCCGCTGGAGTCCGGATCGCCGGGCACGATGGGGATCACGCCCCCTGCCGTTTCCTGCAGGGCCGCCGCGCGGGTGTCGAGCCGCAGGCCCGCCTGCCGCGTGCCGGCATCGTTGCCATGGCAATGGAAGCAGGTGTCGGACATGATCGGTCGAATATCTCGATGGAACGACACCCTGCCGTCCGCCACCGCTGGGGTGGCCAGCGACAGGGCCGCCAGCGTGAGCGGTACCGCGGCGAGCAGGCGGCGGCCCGTGCCTGCTGACACGGGATCCGGCGGCTCACGGCGACGAAGGGCGTGGCGGGCTTGTCATTCGAATGGCTCGTCGGCCTCCGGTGCCTGTCGAGACCCGTCGCTCTGTATGACTTCGCCGCGGGAGATGCTGCGTGGGGTCGCCGTCCTGGGACTCGACTCACCCCCGACTCGTCGGCGGGGAACCGCGATCGATCATGAAAATCCGACCTTGCCGCGTCCAGCGTGACCACCGAACGAGGTGCCTTGCACCCGTCGGGCCATCGGCTCGGCCTGCGACCGGCTTCACACCACGCGGAGCCTCGACAGGGCGATCCGCCCGGAGAAGCAGACATCCACATCGCCCCCGGGTACCCGTTGCCGATCGTGATACCCGGCGGAGTAGTGCCAGCCGTCGTCGCCGAGGCGGTAGTCCAGGGCGAACGGAGAGGGGTCCACGTCGCACTCGACCACCGGCGGCGGCGGCGCGGCGAGGTCGAGATCCGGCAGATTGACGTTCCAAAACTCACCCGGCTGGAGGGGCCGGTCCCACAGCGTCACGAGCAGGTCGGCCAGCCACCCCGAGGGCCGTTCCCAGTCGGTCGCTGAACGACGCCGGCGATACAGTGACGCCGACACCGCCGGCCGACCGTGCAACGCCGCCTCCCGCGCTGCTGCGACGGTGCCCGAGCGATGCACGTCGGCCCCCAAGTTGCCACCGGCGTTGATGCCGGACAGCACGAGCACCGCGTCGGGCACCAGCCGCGCCAGCCCAAGTCGCACGCAGTCGGCGGGGGTGCCGTGCACGCGAAAGCGTCCGGGCCCGACCGCGACGGCCGCCAGTGGCCCCTCGGTCGTGACACGATGACCGCATCCCGAATGTGGCTCTGCCGGCGCCACGACCACTGCCTCGCCCCCCAGTCGGTTGGCGGCCACGGCCAGCGCCCCAAGCCCGGGGGCGTCGATGCCGTCATCGTTGGTGAGCAAGATCTTCATCCTCATCGTCATCGTGAGCTCGTCATCAGGGCTGACGCGGTTCACCGGCGTCCCGGACCAGTTCCTGGATCACCGCCCACACGCCGTCGGCCGCCCCGGCCGCCCGCCGACAGACGTCCTCCGCGTCGGTGCGTTCCGCGGCATCGGGTCTGGCGACATTGGTGACCACGGAGCAGGCCACCACCGCCAGGCCCATCCGCGCGGCCGCCACGACCTCGGGCACGGTTGACATGCCGACGACGTCGGCTCCGATCCGCCGCAGCATCCGGTACTCGGCCCTCGTTTCATAGTTGGGGCCGCTGAGATAGGCGTAGACGCCGCGGCGGGCGGTCGCGCCAGCCCGCCGCGCCGCCGCGCACGCCCGCTCCCCGAGCAGGACGTCGTAGAGCGGCTCGCGGACGGCGGTGGCCCCGCGCGGTGCCGGTGCGAGGTAGGTGGCCCAAGACCGCCGCACCAGGTCGATGTGGTCGGCCAGGATCAGCAATTCGCCGCTGGCCATGTCAGGCCGCAGGCCGCCGGAGGCGTTGGTAATCAGCAACCGCCGGACGCCGAGTGCCGCGAGCAAGTCGACCCCGCGGGTGAGCGTTTCCGATGGCACACCCTCGTAGCCGTGGACGCGGCCCTGGAGCATCACCACCGGCGCGCCGGCGATCGTGCCACCGACGACCCGGCCCGCGTGGCCGATCGCCGTCGATGCGGGCAGCCAGCCGGTCTCGGCGGCGGGGAAGGCCCAGGCCGTGTCGAGCCGCGAGACGAGTTCGCCCAGGCCCGTACCGAGCACGACACCGACCGCCGCGGGACGACCGCCCGCGGACGTGATCCTCACCGCCGCCTCGACCGCCTCACGCCGGGGCCGACCGTCATACGGCGTGGGCCGTTGGCCCGCGATCGTTTGTTCGTCCATGCGTGCGTCCGCCAGCCGCATCGCCTTCCCTACAAGACCGACGCGTCATTTGCCGTGCCGTCACGAAAATCATATCCTCCCCGGTCGTTGGTCCGCGTTGGTCCCCCGCCGCCCCCCCCTCAGGAGCCCCGCCCGCGATGTCCACCCGCGCCGAACGGTTCGCAGGCCTGTCCGTCGCCATCGTGACGCCCTTTCGTGACGGAGCGATCGATACCGCCCGGTTGCGGGAGCAGATCGCCTTCCAAGCCGCGGCCGGCACAACCTGTATCTGCCCGGTGGGCACCACGGGCGAGTCGCCGACGTTGACCCACGATGAGCACGAGTGGGTGATCGCCGAGAGCGTGCAGGCGGCAGCCGGCAGGCTGTTGGTGATGCCCGGCACAGGCAGCAACTCCACCGCGGAGGCCGTGCGGCTGACGAAGTTCGCGGACCGGGCCGGCGCCGACGCGGCGCTGGTGGTCGGCCCGTATTACAACCGTCCCTCGCAGCAGGGCATCTACGAACACTTCAGGGCTCTTGCCGAGGCCGTCGACATCCCGATCTGCGTCTACAACATTCCCGCCCGCACCGGCCGCAACATCGAGCCCGAGACGATCATCCGGTTGGCGGAGCTTCCGGGCATCGCGATGGTGAAGGAGGCCACGGGCTTACTCGATCAGGCCTCGCAGGTGCTGGCCGCCACCGACCTGACGCTCCTCTCAGGCGACGACAGCATGACGCTGCCGCTGCTCTCGATCGGCGGTCGCGGCGTTATCTCCGTGGTCGGGAACCTCGTGCCGGGTGACATGCGGTCGTTGTGCGAGGCCTTCGATGCCGGCGAGATGACGGCGGCGCGCGCGCTGCATCTGAGGCTGTTCGGTCTCTGCCGCGACCTGCTGGGCCTGGCGAGCAACCCGATCCCGATCAAGGCGGCCCTCGCGATGCTGGGTCGCGACACGGGTGAAGTGCGGTTGCCGCTGGTGCCGCTCGAGCCGCCGCTCGCCGAGCAACTTCGCCGGGCGATCGCCGCCTACGGCCTGGAGCCCCAGCCCGCCTGAGCGGCGCTGGCGTCAGGACACGTGCCGCAGCACGGCACCCTGGGAGTCGAAGCGGGCGATCACGATGTCGTGGTGCCGGGCCAAGCCGAGTCGGTCGAGGCTCGCGGCCAGGTCGCCCGCGGCCGCCAGGGAGGGACAGCAGGCCATCACCGTGGGCCCCCAGCTGCTCTGGGCCGCCCCTCCGACGCCGAGCTCGCCGAGAAGTTCTAGCAACTGGGCCGTCGCTGCCGCATGGGGCAGCTTCGCAGACTCTTCGGCAAAGGGCCGACCCGCGACCTCGCCATAGCGACGCACCGCCGCGGAGAAGTCGGCGAACTTCCCCTCGACCGCGGCCGGCAGGAGCTCCATGACCGTGATCCGCGCGAGCTCGGCGGTCACTTCGACGGGCACCGGAGGCAACCGGCCGAAGGCCTCCCGCTCCACCGGCCCCGAAGGCCCCACCGAGTCGCGGGCCACGATCACCACGCACCGCCAGGCGGCCGGCAGCCTGACACGGGCGATCATCGGCGAGAACTCGTGAGTGGCATCGTCGTCACCGGCCCCGGCCTGCACCGTCCGCCCGGCCTCCACGATCAGTCCGCCGCGACTGAAGCCATAGACACCCACGCTCGATCTCCGGCCCCGGCCCACGACGCGGGCGAGCTCGATCGCCTCCGGCACGTCGAAGAGCCGGTCACGTTCAGCGGCGGCGAGTCGCTCCTCGGGGCGGTCCGAGCGGCCGGCCTCCCCATCGTCGGCGGCATCACGAAACAGGTGCTGCAGGCCGGCCGCCACGGCCAAGCCGAGCTGCGTCCCACTGCCGAGGCCGACGTGGGCGGCCGGTGCCCCCACCACGTCGATGCTGCAGCCGAAGTCGCCGAGTTGCCACGCCTGCATGCAGGCCCGCGCGAACTTGACGGCCCGTTCCGCGTGCGCACCCCGCACCTCGAGCCGATTGGCGGGCCGCAGCCGCAGCTGCACGCCGGGCCGGTCGACCATCACCCCCACACCACCGAACGACCTGGTGCCCGCGACACCGAACGATAGCATGCCCAGGTGCAGCCGCGCGGGGGTGCGAACCTCGATGGCTTCGTGTTGGTGGGACGGCTCGTCGGGCATTGTCCTGTCAGCCTAACCGATTCCACGGATCGGGCTATCAGCCAGCCGGGCCGCAAGCAGATCGAACGCCTCCCGCTCCCGCGGTCCGCCGGTCTTCGCGACGAGCGGCTCGAGATCACGGAACTGCCGCTGCACCTCCACCGCATCGCTGAGGTGCAACCGCGTGACGAGGATCGCCGCCTCGACGATGGCATGGGCGGCGCGATTGAATCCCAGAAAGGGCCGGCCGGCATGCTCGCGCACCACCTGCGCGGCAAGCCACAGTCGCTCCGCGGAGTCGTCGACGGCGTCGACCTGGAACTCCCAGGCCCGACAGGCGTCGGCGAGCACGAAGCCGGTGATCGACTCCGCCGGCCGCGCAGCCGGCCGCCCGTCGAGTCGGCCGGCGACGATTCGGGCCACCAGCAGGACGTCGTCGACGGCGTGGAACACGCCGGCCCGAGACCGCAGCAGGTTGCTCGCCGTCTGACTGCCCGGAAAGGGCCGCAGCACGAGCCGGCGGAGCGGCCCGGACCAACGTTCGCGGTCGTCCACCGTCGGCCCTATGGCGGCGACGTGCATGTCGCCGGAGGCGACGGTCGTGGTGACGAGACCTTCGAGAATCACGGCGTGGCGGGCGGGAGCCGGATGGGCGAACGGGATGGTCGACGGCACTATAACATTGTCGGTGACTCCCTTCGACGCGGTAGCGCGATTCGGGGCGGCGTCGCCCCGTCGGCTCTGCCATGCGAATTCACTTCGTCACCGGACGACTCGCCGAACACTCGCTGCGGCAGGTGCTCGAACGGCTCGCGCCCCGCGCCGGGTTCGAGGCCAGCGTGCAGGTGATGCCGATCACCGTGGCGGCCCTGATGCCCACGCCCTGGATCGCCAAGCGGCTGGAGGTGCCGGAGGGCACCGGCCGTATCGTCATTCCGGGTGCGTGCCGCGGGCCGCTCGAGGCCTTCGCCGCGGTGACAACCCTTCCGGTCGAGCGGGGGCCCGCCGACCTCCGCGAACTGGACGACTTCTTCGGCCAAAAGTCTCGGGACCTGGCCGACTACGGCCGCCACGACATCGAGATCATCGCCGAAATCAACCATGCACCGCGACTGGCGGCGGAGACGCTGCTCGCCGAGGCCCGCCGGCTCGCGGCGGCCGGGGCAGACCGGATCGACGTCGGCTGTGACCCGGGAGAGCCCTGGGCCGGGGTCGGCGACGCGGTGCGCATGCTCGTGGCCGAGGGCTTCCGCGTGTCGATCGACAGCTTCGAGCCGCGCGAGGTCGCGGCGGCCGTCCGGGCGGGCGCGACACTCGTGCTGTCGGTCAACTCCACGAACGTCGCGGCCGCCACCGACTGGGGCTGCGAGGTCGTCGTTGTGCCCGACGTGCCCGCCACGCTCGAGGGCTTCGACGGCACGGTGGCCATGCTGCGGGACAGCCGCGTACCGCACCGCCTCGATCCGGTGCTCGAACCGATCGGCTTCGGGTTCGCGGCCAGCCTCGGCCGATACCTCGACGTGCGTCGCCGGCACCCCGACGCCGACATGATGATGGGCATCGGCAACCTCACCGAGTTGACCGATGTCGATTCCGCCGGCATCAACACGCTCCTGATGGGCTTCTGTCAGGAGATCGGCATTCGCTCGGTGCTGACCACCGAGGTGATCCACTGGGCGGCCTCGAGTGTCCGGGAATGCGATCTGGCCCGGCGGCTGACCTGGCACGCCGTCAACCATCGCACGCTTCCCAAGCACGTCGAGCCGGGCCTCGTCACCCTCCGCGCCGGCAAGCCGCGCGCCCACGGTGGCGAGACGCTGCAACGGCTCGCCACGGCGATTCGCGACCCGAACTTCCGGATCTTCGCCGAGGGTCGCATGCTCCACCTCGTCGGCGCCGGCGTCCATCTGGAGTCGGCGGACCCGTTCGCGCTGTTCGAGGACCTGCAGGCGGCGGGCCGCACCGCCGTCGACGCCTCCCACGCCTTCTACCTTGGCTACGAGATGGCCAAGGCCGTCACCGCACTGACCCTCGGCAAGGACTACCGCCAAGACCAGGCCCTCGACTGGGGTCACCTCACCAGGCCGGAGATCGGCCACGGGCCGTCCCGGGCGGCCGCCCGCGTCGCCGCGGCCAACTCCTTCACGGCGGAACCAGACGCCACGTCTGCGCAATGAGGCACTCGCAGCACGAGAGAGCCGACTGCGACTCGGGAACCCCCCGCGAAGCCCCGCGGCCCTGGGCCGGTCCGAGGCGCTCAACGGCCTCCGGTACGGTCGTCGTGGAGGCGGCCGCGGGCCTCGCCCCCGCCGACGTCTTCGCCCACGTGGCGGGTCACCGGCACGCGCTGTTCCTCGATACCGCCATGCCCGAGGCCCCTGCCACCGAGGCGGCCGCGACACTGCCGCCACTGGGCCGTTGGTCGTTCGTCACGGCCGATCCCATCCACTCGGTGCGCGTGGCACCGGGCGGCGACGTCGCGGCGGCCTTCGGCGCGGCGCGGCGGCTGCTCGCCGACTTTGCCTGCCCGACGATTCCCGGCCTGCCGCCCTTCCAGGGCGGACTGGCGGGGCTGGTCTCCTACGACGGCGGCCTGGCCAGGATCGGTCTGCCGATCCCCAACGCGTCGCTCCCTGGGGTGCCGCTGGTTTCGCTGCATCTCTACGACGTGGTCTACGCGTACGATCATGTGCTCGGCCGGGGCTGGTTCATCTCGCAGGGACTCCCGGCCCGCGGCCCAACCGCCCGCCGACGCCGGGCCGCCGCCCGGCTCGATGCCTTCCTCGCGGCGCCTCCGGCACCGCCACCACGTCGTCCTGACGTCGCGCCATCGTGCCGCGCGACGATCGGCACGTCGCATCCGCTTGACCGCTACCAGGAGATGGTGCGCGGCGGCATCGAGGCGGTGCTGGCCGGCGACGTCTTCCAGGTGAACCTCGCCCAACGGCTCACGGTCGCGGCCGACGTCGACCCCGTGCGGCTGCACATGACCGCCAGGCGGATCAATCCCGCCCCCTTCGCCGCCTGCTTCGACACCGGCGGCACACACCTGGTGAGCATGTCGCCCGAGCGGTTCCTGCAGGCTTCCCTTGGCGTCGTCCGGATGCATCCCATCAAGGGCACTCGCCGCGTGCTCGCCAGCCCGGAGGCCGACCTCTACGCCGCCGCCGACCTCGGCGTTAGCGACAAGGACCGGGCCGAGAACGTCATGATCGTGGACCTCGTCCGCAATGACCTCGCCCGGGTCTGCCTGGCCGAGAGCGTCCGCGTCGAGGCGCTCTGTCGGCTGGAGCGGTTCCGCTACGTGCAGCACCTGGTATCCGTCGTGGCGGGGCGGCTGCGGCCCGGGCTCGGGCCGCTCGACGCCCTGGAGGCGGCGATCCCGGGGGGCAGCGTCACCGGCGCTCCCAAGCACCGCGCCTGCGAGATCATCTCGGCGCTCGAAGGCACGGCCCGCGGTGCCTACTGCGGCTGTCTCGGCTACCTGGGTCTCGACGGGGCCGCCGACTTCAACCTGCTGATCCGGACCTTCGTCGTCGGGGAGGGCATGGTCAGCTTCTCCGCCGGTGGTGGCATCACCGCCGCGAGCGACCCGGCGGCCGAACACGCCGAGTCGCTGCACAAGGCGGAGGGCATGCTCCGTGTGCTCAACGAACTCGGCATCGGAGGCGGGGCGACATGATCGTCGTCATCGACAACCGTGACAGCTTCGTCTTCAACCTGGCGCGGCACCTGAGGCTGCTGGGAGTGCCGGTCGTGGTCGTGCCCGCCCACGGCACCTCGATCGTCGACCTGCATCGGCTGCGACCACGGGCCATCGTGATCTCGCCGGGGCCCTGCACGCCGGCCGAGGCGGGCTGCTCGATCGACGCGGTTCGCATCTTCCGCGACAGTGTGCCGATCCTCGGGGTGTGCCTGGGCCACCAGACGATTGCGGCCGCCTGCGGCGGCCGCGTGATCCGGGCGGTGACGCCCATGCACGGCCGCACGAGCCTGATCGCGCACGACGGCGTGAACCTGTTCGCGGGTATTCCCAGCCCGATGACGGCCTGCCGTTACCACTCCCTGGTGGTCGAGCCCGAGTCGCTGCCGGCCGAGCTGATCGTCACGGCCCGCGATGAAGCCGGCACGATCATGG
>VGYP01000048.1 GCA_016872955.1 Planctomycetota bacterium | reverse complement strand
TGGCGATCCTGTTTTTCGGGCCGCGGATGGGGGGGCATGGTCGCAACGCCGCCTGGGTCGCCACGGCGGCGATCGTGATGTCGCTCGTCCTGTCGCTGACCGCCTTCACGGCCTGGCTGGCGGCGCACCCCGTGGCGGCCGTCCACCACGGCGATCATGCGACGGCAGGCGACCATGCAGCTGAGGTCGGGCAGGCGGGCGTCGCCTACGCCGCCGACGAGTCGGTCGACGCGTCGCACAACCAGGCCGGGCATGACCAGGCGGACCACGAGCACGCGGGCCACGAGCACACGGCCCAGGCTTCGCGGACGCCGGTGGCGTATGCGGGCGACTGGTACACGCTCTACGAGGGAGGGCGGCTCAGGTTGGCGATCGGCTACTCCATCGATGCCCTGACGGTGCTGATGTTCGTGGTCGTGACCTTCATCGCCACGTGCATCCACATCTATGCCTCCGGGTACATGCACGACGAGTTGCACGACGTCACCGACCATGAGGTGACGCTGTCCGATGGGCACCATCTCCATCGGCCCGGCCGCTTTCCGAGGTTCTTTCAGGCGCTGTCACTGTTCTGCTTTTCGATGCTGGGCATCGTGATCGCCGGCAACCTGGCGATGGTGTTCGTGTTCTGGGAACTGGTGGGCATCTGCTCCTGGTTCCTGATCGGCTTCTACTACGAGCGGAAGAGCGCCTCGACCGCCGCCAACAAGGCCTTCATCGTCAATCGGGTGGGTGACTTCGGGATGCTGATCGGCCTGATGGCCCTCTGGGGCGCGGTCGGCACGCTGTCGTTCGCCGACTCGCCGGTCGTCGGCCCGGACGGTGCGGCGGGGTCGCAGCCCGGGCTGTTCAGCCTGTTCCGTCCGGCCGAGGCCGGGCACGCCCTGCGGGTGCCGGACGGCATGGTGGTCGCCGCCGCCTCGGCCGAGGTGGCCGCCATTGCCGCCGACCATGCGGCCGACCCGGCCGCAGGCGCGAGTGAAATCGCGGCCCGGGTGCCGGGCTGGCGGGAGGCCGGCTTCGGCCGCTGGCTGCTGTTCATCGCCGGCGTCGGAATCTTCTGCGGCTGCGTCGGCAAGAGCGCCCAGTTCCCGCTCTCCGTCTGGCTTCCCGACGCGATGGAGGGGCCGACGCCCGTGTCGGCGCTCGTGCACTCGGCGACGATGGTGGCGGCCGGCGTCTACCTGGTGGGACGCTTCTTTCCGGTGCTCTCGCCGGATGTGCTGCTCGTGATCGCCTACGTCGGGGCCATCACGCTGTTCATCGCGGCTACGATCGCCCTGGTCGCCAACGACATCAAGCGGGTGCTCGCCTACTCGACCGTCAGCCAGTTGGGCTACATGATGCTCGCGCTCGGTGTGGGCGGCTGGGTGGCCGGCCTGTTTCACCTGGTGACCCATGCCTTCTTCAAGAGCCTGCTCTTCCTCTGCTCGGGGTCGGTGATCCACGCCTGCCACACCAACGACATGCGGAAGATGGGAGGGCTGTTGCGAGTCATGCCCTGGACCGGGCTGACCATGCTCGTGGGCTGCCTGGCCATCATCGGGGCCGGCGTGCCCTTCGTCATCGGCCTGTCGGGCTACTATTCGAAGGATGCGATCCTGGCACAGGCGTTGTCCTTCGCCCAGGCCAATCCGCGGCACTGGATCCTGTTCTATGTGGTCGCCGGCGGCGCCGCGCTGACGGCCTTCTACATGTTCCGGCTCTGGTTCATGACGTTCATGGGTCGGCCCCGCGATCACCACGTCGCGGAACACGCCCACGAGTCTCCGGGCGTGATGGTGGCGCCGCTAGTCGTGCTGGCGGTCCTGGCCGTGGTGGCTGGCTGGACCCTCCCGGGCGGGCTCGGCATCGCGAACCTCCTCGAGCAGGCGCGGCCTGTCGGCACGGAGGCGACTTCGACTGGCGGCTTCGCGTTCGGCGAGACGTTGACCTTTCCGGCCGAGCACGAGAGCCACGAGGGGGCCGTCCACGTCACGGCTACGCTGACGGCCTTCGCGACGGCCCTGGCCGGCGTGGTGCTGGCGGCCGTGATGTATCTGTGGCGAATCATCTCCCCGGCAGTGGTGGCGGCCGTGTTCCGTCCGGCCTACGCGTTTCTCGCCCATTGCTGGTACTTCGACGAGCTGTACGACGCTCTGTTCGTGAAGCCCGCGTTGGCCGTCGCGGGCCTGGCGTCGGGGGTCGACCGCGGCCTGATCGATCGCTTGATCGACGGCATCGCCTGGCTGGCCCGCCGACTGGCCCTGCTCGACGCCTGGATCGACAAGGCGGTCGTCGACGGCCTCGTCAATGCCACTGCCTCCGCGACCTGGAACACCGGCCTCAGGCTCCGCGGCCTACAGACCGGACGCCTGCGGCAGTACGTGCTGTTCATCGTCGTGGGCACGGTGGCCCTGTTCGTGCTGGCATCGCTCGCCTTCCGGGCGAGCGTGGCCGGCTGACCTACGAGACTTCCCCATCTTCCGGACCCCAGCGACACGGACCCGACCATGACGCCTGCCGACGCCCTCTCGCAGCCCGCCTTCTGGCCCCTGACCACGATCGTCTTCCTGCCCGCCCTGGTGGCGGCGGTGCTCGCCCTGCCGATCATCCCGCGTGGCCGCGAGGAGGTGATCCGGTGGGTCGCGCTGGCCACCACGGCGGTGGTGTTCGTGCTCTCGCTGTGGGTGGCCTGGCCGGGCCTGTTCGGGGCGAAGGGACCGGCCCAGTTCGCCATCGGCGAGGCCGGCATGCAACTGGTCGTCAGTCGCCCCTGGATCCCTTCCTTCCGCATCGACTACCTGCTGGGCGTCGACGGCATCAGCCTGCCGCTGGTGGTGCTGACCACGTTCTTGTCGCTGCTGGCCTGTGCCGCGAGTTGGCCGATCACCAAGCACGTGAAGGCCTACCACGTGCTTTTCCTGCTGCTCGAGACGGGCATGCTGGGGGTGTTCGTGTCGCTCGATTTCTTCCTGTTCTACGTGTTCTGGGAGGTGATGCTCCTGCCGATGTACTTCCTGATCGGCATCTGGGGCGGTCCGCGGCGGGAATACGCGGCGATCAAGTTCTTCCTGTACACGCTGTTGGGGTCGGTGCTGATGCTGATCGCGATCCTGATGCTCTACTTCTCGAGCGACCTGCGGATGCTCTCGCCCGAGCAGCTCGTGGCCACTCACGCGGTGGCTGATGCCGAGGCTGCCAAGGGAATCGCTGCGGCGACCGAGCCGGCGCACACGTTCAACCTGCTGGCCCTCGCGGCACTGGGACAGCTGTCGAACTCTCCCTTCGCCGCGGTCACCATTCTGGGCATGTCGCTGGAGACGTGGGCCTTCCTGCTGCTCTTGATCGGCTTCGTGATCAAGGTGCCGGTCGTGCCGGTGCACACCTGGCTGCCGGACGCCCACGTCGAGGCCCCCACGCCGATCTCGATGATCCTCGCCGGCGTGCTGCTCAAGCTCGGGGGCTACGGAATCCTGCGGATCTGCTACCCGATCTGCCCGGGGGGTGGGCTGACGCTGGCCTGGCTCGTCTGCGGGCTGGGGGTGGTGTCGATGGTCTACGGCGCTTTCGCGGCGCTGGCCCAGAAGGACTTCAAGCGGATGGTGGCCTACAGTTCCGTCAGCCACATGGGCTATGTGATGCTTGGCCTGGGCGTCTGGAGCGCGGTGGCGGGGAACGAGTTCCGCTGGGATGCCTGGGCCCAGGGCGTCAACGGTGCGATGTTCCAGATGCTGGCCCACGGGTTCTCCTCGGCCGGCATGTTCTTCATGGTGGGCGTCCTGTACGACCGCGTCCACCACCGCAACCTCGAAGAGTTCGGCGGCATCTTCAATCGGATGCCTGCCTATGCCGCACTCGCCGTCGCGGTCTTCTTCGCCGGTCTCGGGCTGCCCGGACTGTGCGGCTTCATCGGCGAGGTGCTCGTGACGCTGTCGGCGTGGAACTACAGCCGCACGCTGGCCGTCGTGTCCGCGTTCACCGTCATCCTGACCGCGGGTTACATCCTGTGGGCGATCCAGCGTGTCTACCTGGGGGCGGAGTACAAGGGACCGCACGGTGACCACCTGACGCCGATCACCGGTCGCGAACTGGCGATCGCCACGCCGCTGGTCTTCCTGGCGATCCTGTTCGGCGTGGCGCCGCAGCTGCTCTTCAACTACGTGACGCCGACGGTCAATCGGCAGGTCGAGACGCTGGCCGACTGGACCCGTCGCAAGGAGCCCGATTTCCCCGCGCCGCCGGTGGCCGGGGCGGCCGACGCCCCCGTCGCCCGCGCGCTGGCGGGGGACTGACACGATGGACCTGGCAGCCCTCGTTTCCGGTACGGTCCACGACACGCTCGCCGTGTCGCTGCCGCTGTTCCGCACGGAGGCGGCGATCGCCGCCTCCGTCGTGCTGGTGCTTCTCTGCCGGATGCTGCCAATGCTGCGGTGGTGCGACTCGGCGATCGTCGCGCTGGGCGGGGCCTGCTTCGCCGCCTGGTACGGCTGGTCGGATCTCCAGGCGATCGGCCAGGCAGGCGGCCAGGTCCGTCAGGAACTCTTCGGCGGCCTCGTGGTGTTCGATTCGCTGACGGCCTACGTGCGGTTTCTGCTGGCTGCGTTTCTTGTGCTCTACATCGTGTTCACGCGGTTGTCGGGCATCCCCGACCGCGAGGACGCTGCCGACTTCTACGTGCTTGTGCTCGGGGCCACGCTCGGCATGTGCCTGATGGCGTCGGCCAACCACCTGCTGATGATCTTCATGGCGGTGGAGATGGCGAGCGTGCCCTCGTACGCCCTGGCCGGCTTCCTCAAGGGCCGCAAGGCGAGTTCGGAGGCGGCCCTCAAGTACGCGGTCTACGGGGCCGGAGCGGCCGGCATCATGCTCTACGGCATCAGCCTGCTGGCCGGCGTGCTTGGCACGTGTCACCTGCCGAGCATGGCGGCCGAAATGGCCCGTATCGTCGGCGACGGCAAGGCGGAGGGCGAGATCATGGTCCTGTCGTTGGGCGGTCTGATGCTGGCCGTGGGTCTGGCGTTCAAGCTCTCAGCCGTGCCGTTCCATTTCTGGTGTCCGGACGTGTTCGAGGGAGCAGCCGCCGAGGTGGGCGCCTTCCTGTCGGTGGCCAGCAAGGCTGCCGCGGTGGCTCTCGCCGTGAGGCTCGTGTTCGGGCTCGGGACGCTGCTGGTGGAATCGGCCGGGGATCTGGCTGCGGGCCTCGCCGACGTGCGGCACTTCATCACCCTGGTCGTGGGCGCGATGGCGGTCGCCACCTGCACCCTCGGCAACCTCGCTGCATACGGCCAGACAAACATGAAGCGGCTGTTGGCCTATTCGACCGTGGCCCATGCCGGCTACCTGATGATGGGCGTCGCGGCCGCCGCGGCCCTCGCCGGCACCGCTCCGACACAGGCTCAGGATGCCGTCGCGGCCCTGGCCTTCTATCTGGGCACCTACCTGTTCATGAACCTGGCGGCCTTCGCGATCGTCGCGGTGCTCCGAAACCGCCTCCGGAGCGAGGAGATCGATGCCTACGCGGGGCTCGTGCGGTCCAGCCCGGGCCTGGTCGTCGCCACGGTGGCGGTGCTCGTGAGCCTGATCGGCCTGCCGCCACTGGCCGGGTTCGTCGCGAAGTTTCTCGTTTTCTCGTCGCTAGTATCGGCGTTCCGGACGGGTGCCGAGCAACCGCTCATGATTGCGCTGCTGGTCGTCGGAGGCGCCAACACGGTGATCAGCCTCTTCTACTACCTCCGCGTCCTCAAGGTGATGACCTTCGATCCGCCGCCGGAGGGCCGCGGCGTGGCGCCGGCGGGTGGCTTCTCCCTGGCCGGCGGGCTGGTGGCGGCGCTGGCCCTGCCGGTGGTGGTGTTCGGCATCCTCTGGGGTGGGCTGTACGGCGTCGCCCACCTCGCCGGCTCGTTCGCTTCCTGACCTGTAGGCCGCAGCACTCGGTACCCCCCATGCCTTCCGCTTCCGACCGCCTCGCGCAATTGCTCGGAGTCCTGCAGCCGTCGCTGGCGATGTACCTGTCCGACTCGGGCATCGGCACCTACCCGGGGCCCGAGGAGATTCGTCGCGGTCTGGCCGAACTCGTTGCCGACCAGCGGAACGTGATGGACCGCGCGGTACTGATCCTTGAGGAACGCGAGGTCGCGGTTTCCAAGGTCGGCTACCCGATCTCCTTCTCGGCGTGGCACGACGTCGACCTGCGGCACGTGCTGCCCAAGGTCGTGGCGGGCCTCCAGGAGCAGTGGCCGGCCCTGGAGCGGCTCTCGGCCGTCACCGACGATGCCGCCGCCGCGGGCCTGGCAGCGGAGGTGCTCAAGAGCACGCGTCGCCACGTCGATCTGCTCGGGCAGATCGCCACCAAGCTCAAGGCCGGCCTGTCCGCCAGGCTGTCTCCGGCAGCGGTCGCCGCGGCGACGCCTGCGGCGTCCTGACGATGGACTTCTTCGACAGCCATTGCCACCTCGACCCCATGCGATACGGGGACGATCTGGCGGGCGTGCTGGCGAGGGCCCGGATGGCCGGTGTGACCGGCATGGCGGTGATCGGCACGCGGGCTCTCGACAGCGAGGCGGCTGCCCGCCTCGCCGCCGGCGAAGCGGGGCTCGTGGCCGCGGGAGGCATTCACCCCAACGACACCGCCCAGGTCGAGCCGGGAGAGTGGGATCGCATCGTGTCGCTCGTCGAGGCGGGCCGTCTTGCCGCCGTCGGGGAGACCGGCCTCGACTGGTATCGGACGACCGCGGCCCGCGACGTGCAACGCGACTTCTTCGACCGGCACATCCGCCTCGCCCAGCGGGCCGGGCTCCCGCTCGTGGTCCACACCCGCGAGAGTACGCAGGACTGCCTCGACATGCTCCGCGAGGCCGGCGGCCGTGGGCCGCTGGTCGGTATCCTGCACTCCTTCACGGGTACCGCCGCTGAGGCGGCCCAGGCGGTCGACCTGGGCTTCTTTCTCGGCTTCGCAGGGATGGTCACGTTCCGCTCGGCAGCCGCCCTCCGGGACGTCGCCAAGGAGGTGCCGCTCGATCGCCTGCTCGTCGAGACCGACAGCCCCTTCCTGTCACCGGAACCGCTGCGCGGCAAGCGGAACGAGCCGGCCAACCTGGTCCACACCGCCGCCTGCCTGGCCCTGGCCCGTGGCGAACCGCTCGCCGATCTCGCGGCCGCCACGGTGGCCAATGCGCGGATGGTGTACCGGATTCACCCGCACGACTGACGCACCGTAGCGCCCCACGGGAGTGAGGCGGACCCCAGTAGTCGGGCGGCTTCATCACGCTGCCTCGCCACGGCTGGGCCCGCGACCTCAGCTCCGTCCCGCTGAGCCGGTGCTCCACCAATGAAGGATCCGGCCTAAGATTTTGTCCGGGTCTCATCCGTCCTGCCAGGAGTCCTACGCCCATGGTTCGCACCCCGAGCACGATGCTGCCCCTCGGCACCGTCGCCCCCGCTTTCGACCTCCCCAACGTGGACGGCCACATGGTCGATTACGCCGGTGCCGCCGGGCCGCAGGGCACCGTGGTCATGTTCGTCTGCAATCACTGCCCGTTCGTGAAGCACGTGGCCGACGAACTGGCCAGGCTCGGTCGGGAGTATATGCCGCGTGGCATCGGCTTCGCGGCCATCAGCGCCAACGACGTGTCGACCCATCCGGCGGATTCGCCCGAGCAGATGGTCCGCGAGGCCGAGGAGCGGGGCTATCCCTTCGCCTACCTGTACGACGAGTCGCAGGAGGTGGCGAAGTCCTATCGCGCCGCCTGCACGCCGGATTTCTATCTCTTCGACGCCCACCGCCGGCTGGTCTACCGCGGGCAACTCGACGCGAGCCGTCCCGGCGGCGAGGTGCCGGTCACCGGCCGTGATCTGCGGGCGGCGCTCGACGGCCTCCTGGCCGGTCGCCCGCCCTTGTCCGAGCAGGTGCCGAGCCTGGGATGCAACGTGAAATGGAAGGCCGGTCAAGAGCCCGACTACTTCCGACCGTGAGCTGCCAGCGGCCGCTCCGCGGAGATCAATGCTTGCCAGGCTCGTCAGGCCGGGCCGGCCTACGGTTGCTGAACCGGCCGATTGCCTCGGTGTCACCGGGTTCCAGGCGGGCTGCCCGCAGGTTCTCCCGCTGGATCGCCTCATAGACTTCCTGGCGGTGCACCGGAATCTCGGACGGGGCATTGATGCCCAGTCGGACCTTGTCTCCCCGAATGTCCACGATCGTGACGACGATGTTGTCGCCGATCATGATGCTTTCGTCGCGTTGCCTGGAGAGAACGAGCATGTCCCGGTCCTTCGTGAATCGTGTCGACGGCGCTCCGCGCCGCCCCACACGATGGATTATGCACTCTTCCTTAGGGGCGGTCGGCCGCAAGAGAGTTCGTATTGCATCGGGAGGTCGCCGCTCGCAACGACCTGACGGCCCGTGCGGGCCTCGAGGTTGATGACGATCGGAGCCTTAAGATTGAGCGTGAGAGTGGTGCCGATCTTGCCGACCACCACCACGACCTGGGCCTGACGGATGTCGGCGAGCGCCAGGGGCGTCAGTTCGCTGCGCGGGATCCGGACCTGGTAGTCGGGCACGAACCGTCGCGGGCTGACGACGGCCACCGCCACGTCAGCGCGGGTGGTGCACTGCAACCAGCCGAGGGCCTCGTTGGAGGCGTCGGCCAACAAGGCCCACTCCCGGCAGTCCTCGAGACCGGGCAAGCCGCTGGGAAAGCGAATGACGTCGCCGGCGTCGATGTCGATCCGGCCGAACCGGCTGGTGTTGATCCGCATGATCGTGGCACTCCTTGCCCGGAGAAATCCGGTCCGACCGGTGGTCCGACCAGTGGGGCTCCCGCCCGCATGAGGATCATCGGCAGACGGGGTGGGCGGGGTGGAGAAAAAAGGCTTGGCGAAACGGGGCGGATGCGGGGGGTGCTGCTGGAAGAGCCAGGTTTGCCGGGGGCGAGGATTATGACGGCCGGTTGACCGCGGGCTTCATTCGGCACAACCTCCTCTGCGGGCGGCCTGCGGCCGACCATCCGCAAGCCATGATCCGGAGCACGCCCGCGATGACCAGACGCAGCCCTCTCCCCCTCGTCGCGATGCTGTTGGGTGCGGTGGGGTGCTCGGTGGCGCCGTATGACGCCGATTATGCCGAGGCGGTCGCCCGCCATCGGGAGGCCGCCCCCTTCGCGATCCTGCAGCCCGCCCCGACGGACTTCGCGGCCGGCCGCGTCGCGGTCCACGTACCGGCCGACTTTTCGCTGGTCGTGCCCCCGGCGCCTCCCGCCGAGGGGCAGCCGCCACCGGTGCCGCTGCACACGTCCCGCCTCCGCCCCGACTTTCTCGAGACGCTCGCCGGCTATCAAGGGACCGTGGAAAAGCGGTTGGCCGCCGAGAACGTCGAACTGCCGGTATCGGTGGCCGTGTGGACTCTGCCAGCGGCCGACCGGCCACGAGCCGCCCTGGAGAAATCGATCCTCGACAAGGTCAGGAGTGACGAGGCGTTCAAGGCCGGCTTCGTCCAGTGGCAGGATCGGGAGGTCAAGCCCCGCGATGGCGGCCCCGCAATGTGGCGGGTGTTGTCGCTGGCCGGGCCACAGGTTTTCGAGGGCGTCGTGGCGGGCAACCCCGAGGTCAAGCGTCGTGACGGCAGCTGCGAGGTCTGGCTCTCGGCCGATCCCGTCGAGAATCTCCGGGTGATGCTCGTCTGGCGGGTGCCCGAGACGTTGACCGGATCCCTCCAGGTGTCGCCTGCGGAGGCCGCCGAGACGGTCGCTCGGACGGTGACCATCCGGCCGCCCCCCGCGGGCGGTGAACCGCCCGCGGGGCCGAAGCCGGGCCCAACGACGCCGACCGATCCCGTGGCCGATCGCAAGGGGGATTTTTAGGTCCCAGGCACGATGTCTGCAGCAATCACACCGGCAGCTAACGAGGCCAGGTGCGGCGTGCGGACGACGGTCGGGCTGCGGGGAGGGCGTCACCGCCACATCGGCTGGGCCGACCAGGCGGCTAGGGGTCCGAGCAGCAGGAGCGGCGCCCAGGCGCCGAGCGAGGGGCTGAGGAGATCACCCGCGGCCAAGGCGTGCGAACCGATCACGACCAGAAAAAACAGGACCGTCATCAGCACGCAGGCACCGACCGCCGCGAACACGCCGCGCCGATTGGGTCCCAGCACGAGCGGGATGCCCATGAGCAACAGGGCGATGTCGAGTGCCGGGGCCATCAGTCGAGCGTGCACCCGCAGGGGCACGTCGGCGGTGACGCCCAGGCTGGGATTGGCGATCGCCCGCGTGAGTTCGAGCGTCGAGGAATACTGCCGCCAGTTGAGCGAGCCGATCATCTGCTCGAACGACACGTCGCTGACGACGAAGCACTCGCCCGCCTGGAGCCAGTCCGCTCCGCGGCGGGTGAAGACCACGGTCTGGCCACCGCATGTGAGTGGCGGCAAGCGGTCGATGTCCGCGGGCTCCTGGACGCCCGACAGGAGATAGCCGGCGGGCCGGTCGCCCGTGGGTGGCTGCCAGAGGGCGACCTGGGCCGTGATCTGGGGACCGTAATCGCCCAGCTGCGGGGGCATCAGCAGGCTGGGCGACTCGATCGACTGACCAGCCGCCCTT
Organism: Planctomycetota bacterium; assembly: GCA_016872955.1. GTDB lineage: Bacteria > Planctomycetota > Planctomycetia > Pirellulales > UBA1268 > QWPN01. The sequence goes on along the minus strand of VGYP01000048.1, from coordinate 3,299 downwards.
GCGCCGCGGCCACGGAAGAGAATGTCGGACCGGTGGTCGTATCGCGACTCGAATGGCTGGAGGGCAGAGCCGTCGAGGTTCTGGGCGTTGCGGGCGAAGGCCGTACGGATCGGCGGCAGGACCAGTTCCCGGTTCACCGCCGCCAACAGGCTCACCACCACGGCGAACAGGATCACAGGCCGTGCGATCCGCCAACGCGTGGTGCCGGCGGCGAGCAAGGCGGTCAGTTCGTTGTGGCGTTCGAGCCAGGAGAGGGCGAACATGCCGCTCGCCAGGGCGATCACCGGGCTGGTGGCATCGAAGAACCAGAGCAGCCGGCAGCCGTAGTACGAGGCCAGTATGCGGCCCAGGCTGCCCGTCTCGGCGGCGTGCGTGACGAACTCCTCCATGTTCGTGAAGGCATCGAACACGAAGTACAGGCCCGCGAGGCTGATGAAGACCACCACGAAGGCGTGCAGTTGGGCACGACCGATGTAGCGGTCGACGAGCATGGCGGCTTGACGCGACCCGGGCGGCGGGGGAAGGTGGGCGGAAGTGCGAGCACCCCGCAGGGCGGGGACGGTACCGGGTGGCCCCGCCGAACGTCAATCCGGGCCATGACGCCCGCCGGGCCCGAAAAATCAGCGAGGTGGACCGTGAAGTCGTGGCTCTCGCTGATGGCGGAGAACGTGCGGCTGGTCGCCGGGCAGGGGCTCGATCTGCTCTGTCCGCCACGCTGCGTCTTCTGCCGATCCGACGTGGCCGAGCCGGTCGCCGGGCCCGCCGTGGTGTGCGACGGGTGTCGCCGCCGGCTCTGCTGCGACGTGGACCGGTGCCCGACCTGCGGCAGCCCGACGACCGCGGCGGCCGCCTGCCGCGGGGGTCGCTGCCGTGGCTTCGATGGGCTCGTCGTGCTCTCGTCCTACGCCGACGACGTGCGGCGGGCTGTGCTCGCGACGAAGCGGCCTGGCGGCGAGCCGACGGCAGCGGGGCTGGCCGGCCTGTTGGTCGAGCGGCACCGGGAGCGGCTCAGCGGTTGGCGGATCGACCTCGTCGTGCCCGTGCCGATGCATTGGATGCGGCGGTTGGCCCGTGGCGCGAACGCCGCCCACAGCCTGGCCCAGGGGGTGGCCTCCGCCCTCGCTCTTCCCTGTCGACCGGTGCTCGTCCGCAGTCGATTCACCCGGATGCAAAACTCACTCCCGCCCGCGGAGCGACGGGCGAACGTCGATCGGGCCTTCCGCACCGTCGCGGCGGTTGCGGGCCGCCGCGTGTTGCTGGTGGACGACGTGACCACCACCGGCGGTACGCTGACGGCCTGTCGGAAAGCCCTGCTGGCGGCCGGTGCCGGCGCGGTCTATGCGGCCGCGGTGGCCCGCGCCGACGCGTTGGAGGCGGCGATCGGCTGACGCACCGTGGCGACGAGGGACGCATGAATCGAAGGATCCGCATCGGCACGCGTGGCAGCGGCCTGGCGCTCACCCAGACGGGGCAGGTGGCCGAACGGCTGGTGGCGCTCGGCCTGGGCGTGACCATCGAGACGATCAGCACGCAGGGCGACGTTCGCGGCGACCTGCCGCTGACGACCATTGGTGGTGACGGCGTGTTCGTGCGGGAGCTCGAGCGGGCGCTGCTGGAGGGCCGGATCGACGTCGCGGTGCACAGTCTGAAGGATCTGCCGACCGCGATGGTGGCAGGCCTCGCGGTCGGCTGCGTTCCGACGCGGGCCACGCCATTCGATGCGTTCGTCGGCGGCACGGCGACGTCGCTCGCCGCGCTGCCTCGCGGCGCGGTGCTCGGCACGTCGAGTATCCGCCGGGTCGTCCAGGTGAGGGCCATCCGGCCCGACCTCGACATCCGTCCGATTCGTGGCAACGTCGACACCCGGCTCGGCAAGCTCGACGCCGGCGACTACCACGGCCTCCTGCTCGCGGCGGCGGGACTCGAGCGGCTCGGGCTTGGGAACCGGATCGACGCGCTGCTGCAACCACCCGAGTTCTGGCCCGCGGTCGGGCAGGGGGCCTTGGCGCTCCAGGTGAGGGCCGACGATGCGGCGACCCGGCAGGCGATCGCACCGCTCGACGATCCCGGCAGCCACGCGGCCGTGCTCGCGGAACGGGCCTGCCTGGCGAGGCTGTCGGCCGGCTGTCTGGCGCCGGTCGGTGGCTGGGGGCGGGTCGAGCCCGGCGGCGAACTGGTGCTGTCAGCGCGGGTGCTCGTCGAGGATGACGCAGGTGTCCGGCACGTCACCCGCGAGGAGCGGGTGGCGTTCGACTCGGCCAGCGAAGCGGACCCTGTCACCGGTGGTGAAAAGTTCTCCGCGCTCGGCACGCGGGTGGCCGTTGCCCTGCTGGCCGAGGGCGCCGGTGCCATGCTCGATCGGATGCGGCATCGTATGGTATGATTCCGCCGCGAAAGAAAGGAGGTCCTTCGCCCAGGGCGCCCCGATGGGCGCCTCGGCCGGAGGCGGCCGACACCTCCTGTCGCGCTTGTCAAACTTTTTGAGATTGAACTGAGGTGGGCTGGTGGCCTGTGGCGGGTGTGCTCGCAGGACCCCTGTTCTCCCACCGTATCGTTCATCCAGTTTTGAGCAAGTCGGACCGTGCGGCCGCTGAAGGAGGCAGTCCCATGCCAATCAAAGTCGTGATCGCAGACGACCACGAGGTCGTCCGTCGTGGTCTGGTCAGCCTGCTGGCCGGTTCGGAGGTCAAGATCGTCGGTGAAGCGGCCAGCGGCGACGAAGCCGTCAAGGTCACGAAGAAGCTCAAGCCCGACGTCGTGCTCCTCGACATCCGGATGCAGGGCAAGGACGGTCTGGCGGCCCTGGAGAAAATCCGGGCCGAGATGCCCAATGTCCGCTGCGTGATGCTCTCGACCTTCGACAACCCGACCTACGTCGCCCGAGCCGTGGCGGCCGGCGCCCATGACTACATGCTCAAGGGGTGCACGCGATCGGAGTTGATCAACTCGATCACGGGTGCCGCCGCGGGCCAATTGCCGATGCGGGCGGGAGAGTTGCGTCGCGTGGCCACCACCATGGCCAATCGGTTGGCGGCTCCCGATCCGGACATCCCGCTCACGCAGCGGGAGATCCAGGTGCTCCGCCACATGGCGCTCGGCCTCTCCAACAAAGAGATCGCCCAGTCGCTCACGATCAGCGTGGAGACAGTCAAGGAGCACGTCCAGAACATCCTCCGCAAGATCGCCGTCGGCGACCGCACCCAGGCCGCCGTCTGGGCCGTCCGCCGTGGCCTGGTGTAGCCGCATCCCGGAACGACGGCGTTTCCGTGCTCAACGGGCCCGCGGATGGGCCTGGTCGA
>VGYP01000047.1 GCA_016872955.1 Planctomycetota bacterium | reverse complement strand
ACCTCGCGGGTACTCCGGCCTCGATCACAGGCAGCAAGCACCGCACCACGGCACTCCGTCGCATACGGTTTCAGGGGCACCGCCTTGGAGATGCCCACGCTCCCCAAACTGCCCGGCGAGCGATCGTCCTATCTCAGCCGCGCTCTAAGGTCTAGACAGGGGTCTCTGAGGTACGAATCGTCCCAATCGCTGGGGCCGCATCGCACCACGAAAAGCGGTCATTCGCCGCCGTTTCGGCTGCTTATCCTGGATGACCGGAAGGTCAGCCGCCCGCTGCCTTGGCCAGGTCGGCCACGAACCGCTCGACGGCAGTCGAGAGTGCCGCAGGTCCGCTGCCCGCCTGCTCCGCGACGAGACGCACGAGCGCTGAGCCCACGATCGCCCCGTCGGCCACCCTGCAGACGGCCCGCACCTGCTCGGGCGACGAGATCCCAAAGCCCACGAGGATCGGCACGTCGGTCTCGTTCCGCAGCCACTGCACGCGGTCGACGAGGCCGGCGGGGAGTTCCGTGCGGGCGCCCGTCACGCCGGCCACCGACACGCAATAGAGAAAACCCGTCGACTTGGCGGCAATCGCGGCGGCCCGGGCGGGAGGTGTCGTGGGCGTGACGAGCCGCACGAGCGCTAGGCCGGCCCCGCGGCAGGCGGCGTCGAAGTCGTCCGACTCCTCCACCGGCAGGTCCGGAATCACGAAGCCTGCAAGGCCCGCGGTCACCGCATCGGCCACGAATCGGTCGATGCCGCGGCGGAAGACGAGCGAGTAACTGGCCATCGCGAGGATTGGCATGGTCAACCGGGCGGTCGCCTGACGGGCGATGCCGAACACGCCCTCGAGCGAGATGCCGGCGGCGATGGCGCGGGTGTAGGACGTCTGGATCACCGGCCCATCGGCGATCGGGTCGCTGTAGGGCACGCCGAGTTCACAGAGCGAAGCCCCGGCCCGCGCGACCGCCTCGAGCACCGCCACGCTCGTGGCCGCATCGGGATCGCCCGCTGTCACGAAGGGGGCGACGGCCCTGCGACCCGTGGCCCGATTGGCGGCGAACATCGCCTCGAGCAGCGCGATCGGACGGGCCGTAGAAGAGCCGGAAGCTGGCATCGGATCAGGCCGTGCCCCCGTCGGAGCCGAGGCCCCGGAGCCGGGCGATCTCGGCGGCGTCCTTGTCGCCGCGGCCGGAGAGGCAGACCATGATGATCTCGTCGGCCGGCCGGCGGGCGGCCTCGGTCGCTGCCCAGGCCAGAGCGTGGGAGGTCTCCAGCGCAGGCAGGATGCCCTCGCGGCGGGCCACGAGGTCGAAGGCGTCGAGGGCCTCGCCGTCGGTCACGCTCGTGTACTCCACGCGGCCGAGATCCCGCCAGTAGGAGTGCTCGGGGCCGACCCCCGGATAATCGAGGCCGGCCGAGACCGAGTGGACGTCGCTCGTCTGCCCGTCGGCGTCCTGGAGAACGTAGCTCAGGCTCCCGTGCAGGATGCCTGGCGCGCCGAAGGAGAGACTCGCGGCGTGGTCACCGGGCTTGGAAGATCGCCCGCCTGCCTCCACACCCACCAGCCGCACCTCGACGTCGTCGACGAACGGGTGGAACATCCCGGCGGCGTTGCTGCCGCCGCCGACGCAGGCCACGACGGCGTCAGGCAGACGGCCGAACTGCCGCCGGCACTGGTCGCGGGTTTCCCGGCCGATCACGCCCTGGAAGTCGCGGACGATCCGCGGGAAGGGGTGGGGGCCCACGACCGAGCCGATGATGTAGTGGGTCGTTTCGACCGACGCCATCCAGTCACGCATCGCCTCGTTGATCGCGTCTCGGAGCGTCCGCGAGCCACTCTCCACCGGCCGGACTTCCGCTCCCATCAGCCGCATCGCCCGCACGTTCGGGGCCTGCCGGCGGACGTCCTCGGACCCCATGTACACGACGCACTCGAAGCCGAAGCGGGCGCACGCGGTTGCGGTCGCCACGCCGTGCTGGCCGGCCCCGGTCTCGGCGATGATCCGCCGCTTGCCCATCCGCCGGGCCAGCAGCCCCTGGCCGAGCGTGTTGTTGATCTTGTGCGCGCCGGTGTGGTTGAGATCCTCCCGCTTGAACCAGATCTGGGCACCGCCGGCATGACGCGTCAGCCGCTCCGCGAAATACAGCGGCGTGGGCCGGCCGACGAACGTGGCCAAGAGGCCGTCGAGTTCGGCGGCGAAGGCGGGATCCGCCCCGGCCACGTCGTAGGCCCGCTCCAACTGGTCGAGAGCCGCCGACAGCGTCTCGGGGACGTACCGCCCCCCGAACCGGCCGAACCGGCCGAGGGCGTCGGGAACGCTGGAAACGGGGGCGGGAACGGTGGCCATCGCGAAATCGCAGAGACTCTTCCGGAAGGAGCGATCCACCACGATTGTAGCCTACCATGCTGCCATGCCAGAGCTTCCCGAGGTCGAAACGATGTGCCGCGGCCTCGCGGGGATCGTGGGCCGGCGGATCGTGTCCGCGACGTTTCCCCGCGGCCGGGTGCGGCCGCTCAGCGTTCGGCCCGTGGCCGCCCTGCTCGCGCGACGCCTGGCGGGCCGGGTGATCACGGCGGTCCACCGCCGCGGCAAGCGCGTGGTGCTCGAAATCGCAGCCGGGGTGGGCCGGCCCCGCGAGTGGGTCGTGATCGAGCCGCGGATGACGGGGCTGATGCTCGTCGTCGATCCGCCGACCGGGGAGCACGTGCGGCTGGATGTCCGACTAGCGGGCGGCGGAGGGCCGTCGCGATTCCTGTTTTGGGACAGGCGCGGGCTCGGCACGATCCGCCTGGTCGACGACCGTGGCCTGGAGGCGGCCTGCGGCGCGGCGAAACTTGGCCCCGACGGACTGGTCGTGTCGACCGCGGAACTGCTCGTGGCGCTGGGCCGATCGCGGCGGGCGGTGAAGGTGGCCCTGCTCGACCAGCGGGCCGTCGCGGGCATCGGCAACATCTACGCCTCCGAGATCCTGTATCGGGCCGCCATCGATCCACGCACCAGCTGCCGACGCCTGCGGCCCGAACACTGGCAGCGGATCGCCGCCGCGACGCGGCGGGTACTGGCGGAGGCGGTGCGGCTGGAGGGGTCGAGCATCGGCGACGAGACCTATCGCACGGCCGACAGTCGGCCGGGCAGGGCCCAGTTGCGGCATCGCGTCTACGGCCGTGGGGGCCGGCCCTGCCGAACGTGCCGAGCGACCATCGAGCGACTCGTGCTCGGGCAGCGGTCCACGTTTTTCTGCCCGCGATGCCAGCCTCGTCGTCCACGTGGCGCGACCATTCGTGTGGCGGAAGTCGTGCGGCTGTCGTAGGCTGATGAAGCCGCGGGTCAGGGTTCTCCCCTCGGCACGAGGAGCCATCGCCATGACCGTCCGCCCCACCGTCTTCAGTCGCCGCCGCCTGCTCGCCGCCACCGCCGGTGCCGCCGGCCTGGTCGCCTCCCGCGGCCCGCTCGCGGTCGCCGAACCGGCCGCGGCCCCCGCGGCCTCCGAGTCGCTGGCCGCGCGACTGCATGCCTCGCTCACGCTCCAGCAGCGGGCCAAGGTCTGCTTCGCGTGGGACTACGTGCACCCCAAGTTCGGCCTGCTCAGGAAGCGGGTGGGCAACAACTGGAACGCGACCGAGCCGGAGGTGGCCGGCACCTTCTTCACGAAGGACCAGCAGCGGCTCGTGAGGGAGATTTTTGAGGGACTGATCGATCCATCGTGGCACGCCCGCTTCGACAAGCAGTTGGAGGATGACTGCGGCGGCTTCGGCCATGCCCAGTCGATCGCGTTGATCGGCGAGCCCGGCAGCGGCAGGTTCCAGTTCCTGCTCACCGGCCGGCACATGACGCTGCGGTGCGATGGCGACTCGGCCGAGCGTGTCGCCTTCGGCGGCCCGATCTTCTACGGCCACGACGCCGGCGGCTTCAACGAGGAGAAGGACCACCCGGGCAACGTCTTCTGGCCCCAGGCCCTGGCGGCCAACCGCGTCTTTGAGATGCTCGACGGTCGGCAGCGGGCCGCAGCGCTCGTCGAGCAGCTGCCGCGTGAGAACGCCGTCGCCTTCCGGGGACGGCAGCAGGCGATCCCCGGCGTCCCCGTTTCGGAACTCTCGCCGGACCAGCGGACCGAACTCGAGAAGGTGCTCGCGATCCTGCTGGAGCCGTACCGGACGGTCGACCGCGAAGAGGTCCGCGGCTGCCTCGATCGGCAGGGCGGACTCGACCAGATGCGGCTCGCCTTCTACTCGCAGGGCGACATCGGCAACGACCGGGTGTGGGACAACTGGCGGCTGGAGGGGCCGGCGTTCGTCTGGCACTACCGCGGCGCTCCCCACGTGCACGTCTGGGTGAACGTGGCCGATTCAGCCGATGTCGCCACCAACGCCTGACGCGACGTGAGCCTCGACTGCTGCATCATCGGCGGCGGGATCATCGGCCTGTCGATCGCGCGGGAACTCGCCGGCCGCGGCCGGAGTGTCCGCGTGCTGGCACGTGAAGGTCGCCGCGAGACCGCGTCGTGGGCCGCCGCGGGCATCTTCCCGCCGGTTCCCGACCCCGCCGCGGTCGCGGGCGACGCCAACGCCGTGCTGACGGCGTGGAGCGACTCGCTGCATCGGCACTGGGCCCGGGAACTCGTCGCCGAGACCCGCCTCGACAACGGCCTCTTCGCCTGCGGTGGCCTGCACGTGGCGGCGGCCGGAGCCGGCCTGGAGCGGCTGCGACGGGATGCGGAGGTGTGGCACGCGAAGGGCGTGCGGTGCGAGTGGCTGGAGGCGTCCGGTCTGGCGGCCGTGGAGCCGGCCCTGGCCGGGGCGGTCGCGGCCGGCCGCGTTGAGGGCGGCATACTGTTGCCGGATGAGATGCGAATCCGGCCGCCCCGCCACCTAGAGGCGCTCGAGCGGTCGTGTGCGGGACGTGGCGTGAGCCTCTCCCACGACAGTGAGGTGACCGGGATCACCGTCGCCGGCGGTCGCGTCAACGGGCTCGAGGTGCGGTCGCCGCAGGGGGCGGAGACCGTGGTCGCCGGCTCGTACGTGCTGGCGGCCGGCGCGTGGTCGGGGCCGCTGGCCGAGTCGATCGGCCTGGCGATCGACACGCGGCCGATCCGTGGCCAGATCGCGCTGCTGCGGCTCCCGCAGCAGGTCCTCGGGCGGATCGTCAACCGCGGGCTCGACTACCTCGTGCCCCGCGACGATGGCCGGATCCTGGCCGGGTCGACCCTCGAGGACGTCGGCTTCGACCGCGCCACGGTGCCCACCGACATCGCGCGGCTGCTTGCCGTCGCGGCCGAGCTCGTGGGTGATCTCGCGGGGGCCACGGTGGAGAAGACGTGGGCCGGTCTGCGGCCGGGCTCGGCCGACGGCCTGCCCTCGATCGGTCGCGTGCCCGGGAAGGAGAACGTGATCGTGGCGGCCGGACATTTTCGGGCCGGCCTGCATCAGTCGCCGGGCACGGCCGTGATCGTGGCCGATCTCCTGGAGGGGAAGTCGCCGCCGCTCGACATCGGACCGTTCGCGCCCGGCCGGGCGATCGGGCCGCCGGGCCCCGCCTCGACCGCGACCCTCGTGGCCCGCGCTGCCGCGGAACGCTGAGCGGGCGATGCGGTCGGTCGGCGTGTCAGGCTGCCAGCGGCGCGAGGCGCCGATGCACGGCGACCACGTCGGCCGGTGTGAGTTGACCGTCGGGCCGGGCGGCCGCGACGACGTCGGCCAGCTCGATGAGCCTGACGACGTCGGCCGGCAGTCCCGCGGCGAGTTCGTGGATCGTCTCGACGACCGGCGCCTCGCACGCCTGCCGTCCGGACTGGTGTCGCAGGTCGGCGACGAGGGCGTGCGTGTCGGCGAGGCGGCCGGGCAGCAGCGAGACCCGGATCCGGACCGCCTGGCCCAGCTTGGGATCGCGGGCCACGAGCGTGAGCAGCCGACCCTCGCCCGCGAGCACGAGCGCCGCGCCGGGGCGACGGCCGCGGCAGCGGCCAAGCAGGCGGACCAAGTCGGCGGCATCGGTGAGGTGGGCGTCGTCGGCCGCGACGACGGCGGGCAGTTCGGCAGTGCGGGCGAGCCAAACGGCCGGTTCGTGGATGGCGACGGACCGGCCGCCGGCCTCGAGCTCACCGACCAAATGGCGGAGCACCAGCGACTTGCCGACCCCCGGCGGGCCGCAGAGGACCGCGATGCCGTCGCCGGTCTCCACGCCGCAGGCCAGTTTTGCGAGCGCCGCGAGCTGCGGGGCGGACGCGGGGGAGGGCGTCGGGCGGGGTGTCATGGCACGGCTCCCGCGGCCGATCGCGCCGGGTCTGCGAAGGTGATCACCTCGCCCAGCGGTGTCACGCCCAAGGCGGCCAGGGCCGTCGCCCGGGCGGGCACGGCCATTCGATCGGCCCGCCGCACCAGGATCACGGCATCGCAGCCCAGGCTGGCGATCAGCAGGCGGTTGCGGCGGATGGGGCCCGAGGGAAACCACACGCCGGCGTCGACCAGGATGATCCGCTTGTCGTGCAGGCGTCCGCCGTCCACCGGAATCCCGTCGTCGGAGGCACGGGGCGAGACCGAGTCGAGCACCACGACGTCGCGTTGCCGGCCGCGGAGCATGTGCGAGAGGCAGGCGACGAGCGTCGTGCGACCTTCGCCACGCTCGCCGCCGGCGACGGCGATCACGCGGTGACCGGCCAGCCGTGCCGCCTCGACTTCGTCGGCGAGGAGGTGCCACTGCGGGCTACCCACGGCCAGCAGCCGCGCAACCAGGCTGCCGTCTTCATCGGGCGGCTCGCCGCCGGGGGAAGCGGCTGCCTCAGCGTGATCGGGGTCGGGCGTCACGATGGCCAAGGGTTCGGCGGCCGGCGCCGTCGTTGTCGAGCGTTGGGCGTGCCAGCGAGCCACGAACGCTCGGTCGAAGGCATCGAGCGTCATCGCGTCGCCCCCGGTGCGGAGACGGCGTTCGGCTCGATCGCCAACCGCGTGCCCGGATCGGGAGGGGCGGGGGCGGGCGGCTCCAGCCAGACCGCGAGCCCCCAGCAGGTGGCCGCGAGCAGTCCGAGGGCGAAGATCGAGGCGGCTGGAAATCGGGGCTTGGCCCTGCGGCGGACGGTTCTCGGCTTGGCAGGCCGCGGGTCGCCGTGCGGTCGCTGGTCGGGCGGGGAGCATCGGGCCGCGGCGACCGCCTCTGCCGTCTCGGCCAACTCCGGAAAGGTCGCCAACACGCGCATCGCCCAAACTCCCGCCGCCGCCGATCTCGCGGTTGCCATCGTCGTGCCGGGGCGGCCGGCTTGAGCGGCCCCCGAGCCGACCGGTTGACTCGCCGCACCGAGCGGCGGCGGGGCAGCCCGCGTTAGGCCGGGTCGGCCTCGTCGCCTATGATGCGACCGGGCGGACGGCGGCCCGGTCGCCCCAGTCGGAACATCGACCCTCGCTTCGCCAGTCTGCCCGCCCTGAATATTGATGTCCACGCCCGCCGCCTTTCGCCACGAGCTGCTCCGGTCGCTCCTCGACAGCCGGATCGTCATGCTCGACGGGGCGATGGGCACGATGGTGCACGCTCTCGGCCTCGACGAGGCCGGCTTTCGGGGGCGGCGGTTCGCCGACCACCCCCGCGACCTGAAGAACTGCATCGACGCGCTGGTGCTCACGCAGCCTGACGCGATCCGCGACATCCACGCCGCCTACTTCGCCGCCGGCAGCGACATCGTCGAAACCTGCACGTTCGGGGCGACAAGCATGGCGCTGGCCGACTTCGGGCTGCAGCGGTTCACCCGCGAGATCAACCTGGAGGCGGCCCGGCTGGCCTGCGAGGCCGCGGCTGCCGCCGAGGCCCGCGACCCCTCCCGCCCGCGGTTCGTGGCCGGCTCGATCGGCCCCACCAACAAGCAGCTCTCGATCGCCGGCAACGTCGCTGACCCAGGCCATCGCGACGTCACCTTCGGCGACATGGTGGCGGCCTATCGCGAGCAGGTCGAGGCGCTGGTGGAGGGGGGCGTCGACGTGCTGCTCGCCGAGACGGCCTTCGACACGCTCGTCCTCAAGAGCTGCCTGTTCGCGATCGAGCAGATGTTTCTCGACACCGGCATCCGCCTGCCGGTGATGGCCTCGTTCACGATCTTCGAGGGGGGACGGACGCTCTCCGCCCAGACGGTCGAAGCCTGCTGGACGAGCCTCGAGCACGTCGACCTGATCAGCGTGGGCATCAACTGCGCCCTGGGGCCGGAGAAGCTCCGCACCCACGTCTCCGACCTGGCCGCCATCGCGCCGATCCCGGTCAGTTGCTACCCCAACGCCGGCCTGCCCAACCCGCTCGGAGGCTTCGACGAGACGCCGGAGATGATGGCCGGCGTGCTCGAGGAGTTCGCCCGGGCCGGCTGGCTCAACATCGTGGGGGGGTGCTGCGGCACCACGCCGGCCCACATCAGGGCCATCGCCGACGTGATGCGGCGGTATCCGCCGCGGAAGCCGGCGCCGCCGCCACGGCGGAGCCGCTACTCCGGCCTCGAGCGGTACGAGATCCGTCCGGAGACCAGTTTTACGGTCGTCGGCGAGCGGACCAATGTCACCGGCTCGCGGGCCTTCGCCCGGCTCGTCAAGGAGGAGCGGTACGAGGAGGCCCTGGGAGTCGCCCGCCAGCAGGTCGAGAACGGCGCCAACATCATCGACGTCAACGTCGACGAGGGGATGCTCGACGGCGTGGCGGTGATGACCAGGTTCCTCACGCTGCTCTCTAGCGAGCCCGAGGTGGCGAAGGTTCCGATCATGATCGACTCCTCGCGGTTCGAGGTGCTCGAGGCCGGACTGAAGTGCGTCCAGGGGAAGGGGATCGTCAACTCGATCAGCCTCAAGGAGGGGGAGGAGACGTTCCTCCGCCAGGCCTGCACCATCCGCCGCTACGGGGCCGCGGTGGTGGTGATGGCGTTCGACGAGCAGGGGCAAGCCACGGATGTCGAGCGGCGGGTGTCGATCTGCCGGCGAGCCTACCGGCTGCTCACCGAGCAGGCCGGGTTCCCCCCGGAGGACATCATCTTCGACCCCAACATCCTCACCGTGGCCACCGGTATCGAGGAGCACAACGCCTACGCTTGGAACTTCATCGAGGCCACGCGACTGATCAAGGAGGCCATGCCCGCGGTCAGGGTGTCTGGAGGCGTCAGCAACATCTCCTTCTCGTTCCGGGGCAACGACGCCGTGCGGGAGGCGATGCACGCCTGCTTCCTCTACCACGCCATCCGCGCCGGCATGGACATGGGCATCGTCAACGCCGGGCAGCTGGCGGTCTACGAGGAGATCGAGCCGGCACTGAGGACGCGGATTGAGGACGTGCTCTTCGACCGGCGGCCCGACGCCACGGAGCGGCTGGTGGAGTTTGCGGAGACGGTCAAGACGCGGGACCCGGCCACGGAGGCCGCCGCCGATTCCTGGCGGAATCTGGGGGTCGAGGAGCGGCTGACCCACTCGCTGATCAGGGGCATGGCCGACCACGTCGAGGAGGACGTCGAGGAGGCCCGCGGCCACTACGCCACGAGCCTGGAGATCATCGAAGGCCCGCTGATGCGGGGCATGCAGACCGTCGGCGATCTGTTCGGCGAGGGAAAGATGTTCCTGCCGCAGGTGGTCAAGAGTGCCCGCGTCATGAAGCGGGCCGTGGCCCACCTGCTCCCCTCCATGGAGGCGGAGAAGGCGGCGGCCGGCACGCAGCACCAGTCCCGCGGCAAGGTGCTGATGGCCACCGTCAAGGGAGACGTCCACGACATCGGCAAGAACATCGTGGGGGTCGTGCTCGGCTGCAACGGCTACGAGGTGGTCGACCTCGGCGTAATGGTCACCTGCAACAAGATCATGGAGGAGGCGATCCGGCACGAGGCCGACGTGGTGGGCCTGTCGGGCCTGATCACGCCGAGCCTCGAGGAGATGGTGCACGTGGCGAAGGAATTCGAGCATGCCAAGCTGCGGATGCCGATCCTGATCGGCGGGGCCACCACGTCCGCCCGGCACACGGCCGTGAAGATCGCCCCCTGCTACTCGCACGACATCGTCCACGTGGCCGACGCCTCGCGGGCGGCCGGCGTGGTGGAGAAACTGCTCAATCCGGCCCTGCAGGGGGAGTTCTCACGGGCCAACCGCGCCGCCCAGGCCCGTGACGTGGAGAACTTCCGTTCCCGCCAGGCGACCAAGCTCGTTCCCTACGCCGCGGCGCGGGAGAAACGCTGGACGACCGACTGGGCGGCGGCGCCGATCGCCGTGCCGGAGTTCCTGGGCACCCGCACGCTCGGCGACGTGCCACTCGGCGACCTGGTGCCGTTCATCGACTGGTCACCGTTTTTCATGTCGTGGGAGCTGAAGGGCAAATATCCCGCCATCCTGCAGGACGCGGTCGTCGGCGAGCAGGCCCGCTCGCTCCACCGCGACGCGCTGGCGATGCTCGACCGCGTCGCCCGCGAGGGCAGTCTCGTCGCCAAGGGGGTATACGGCTTCTTCGCGGCCAACGCGGTGGGGGACGACATCGTCCTGTTCACCGACGACACCCGGTCGACCGAGCTCGGCCGCCTCCACACGCTGCGGCAACAGTGGGAGCGGCAGGGGCAGGACGTCTTCCACGCGCTGGCCGATTTCGTTGCGCCGCCGGAAAGCGGCCGGGCTGACTACGTCGGCGCCTTCGCCTGCACCGCCGGCCACGGCTGTGAGGAGATCTGCCGCCGCTATGACGCCGAACACGACGACTATTCCTCGATCCTCGCCAAGGCCGTGGCCGATCGGCTGGCCGAGGCCTTCGCGGAGTGGTTGCACGCCCGGGTGCGTCGGGAGTGGGGCTACGGCCAGGAGGAGCGACTCGGCCCCGAGGACCTGATCGCGGAACGGTATCGCGGCATCCGGCCGGCTCCGGGCTATCCGGCCTGTCCGGACCACACGGAAAAGCGGTCGCTGTTCGCCCTGCTCGACGCCGAGCGGGCCGCGGGCATGACGCTTACGGAGAGTTGCGCGATGATGCCGGCGGCGAGCGTCAGCGGCCTCTACTTCGCCCACCCGGAAAGCCGATATTTCGCGGTGGACCGGGTCACCCGGGATCAGGTCGAGGCCTACGCGGCCCGCAAGGGCATGCCCCTGGCGGACGTCGAGCGGTGGCTTGCGCCGAATCTTGGCTACGACGCCTAGCCGCCGTCGGTCGCGATCGGGCGGCCGCAGCGGAGGCGTCGCGTGATCCTCGACGCCGGTCCGGCCGAAGTCCGCCCCACCGCCACCAGCCTGCTGGTCGAGCGGTTTCTCGACCACGTGCGTCACGAGCGGGGGCTGGCGGCCAACACGCAGATCGCCTACGGGCGCGATCTGCGAGACTTCTCCGCGTGGCTGGGGGGCCGGGCGGCCGGCTCGCTGTCGGTCCGCGATCTCGGTGACTATCTCGCGTCCCTGGCGAAGCGGGACCTGGCCCGGGCGAGCATCGCCCGTCAGGCGGCCACGCTCCGCACGTTCTACGGCTTCCTGCAGCTCGAGGGCGTGGTGGTGGAGAGTCCCGCCGATCTGCTCGCCCCAGGCCGGCCCGACGATGCGATGCCGGGCGTGCTCTCGCCGAGCCAGGTCGAGCGACTGCTCGCCGCCCCGGACGGTCGGACCCCCGTCGGCTGCCGCGACCGGGCGGTGCTCGAACTGCTCTACGCCACCGGCTGCCGAGCGTCGGAGGTCTCGGGCATGCGACTGACCGATCTCCATCTGACCGATGGTTTCTGCACCTGCCGCGGCAAGGGCGGGAAGGAGCGGGTCGTACCGCTGGGCCGGCGGGCGATCGCCGCCGTCGCGGCGTGGCTGGAGCGGATCCGCCCGACGTTCGCCGCCCGCGCAGGCGGCCAGCCCGCCTGGGTCGTGCTCTCGGCCCGTGGCAACGGGCTGTCACGGATGCGGATCTGGGAGATCGTCCAGGAACACACGGCCGCGGCGGGCATTCCGCCGGGCATCGGCCCGCACACACTGCGGCACTCCTTTGCCACCCATCTCGTGGCCGGGGGCGTCGACCTCCGCCACGTGCAGGAGATGCTCGGTCACGCCAGCATCGCCACCACCCAGCGGTACACCCACGTCGACGCCGGCCGGCTCAGGGCCATGCACGACCGCTTCCACCCGCGCCGCTGACCGGCTACTTCTGCTTCTTGGGCGGCGAGAACTTAATCTTCTGGATCAGGGGAACGATCTGGCCGCCCTCGGAGATGCCGGATGCGGCATTGATCGCACTGATCACGTGGGCGTACTCGAGACCGGGGTCGCAGTCGAGCTCGAGCTCGGTCAGCTCGGCCTGGGAGAGGTCGTTGCCGAAGGTCTCCAGGATCCGGGCCTGGATCGCCTGCTCCAGCTGCTTCGCGGCCGTTTCCCGGGCCCGCTTGGCGGCGGCGATCCGCTTGGCCTTGTCGGAGCCGGTCCCGGCCGCCGCCGCCTGGAGCATGGCGTCGGCCGAGGCGAGTTCGCCGAGCACGTCGTCGCCCACGACCTTTTTCTGACCCATCGCGACACCCGTCAGCCGGCCCTCGGGGGAGGCGGTCATCTTCACGATGATCGGCGGGATCGGATTGTCCTCGGCGGCCCCGGCGCTGGCGCCCAGCGGCATGCGGATGTTGAAGTCCCCCTCCTCGACGACCGTCTTGATCGTGAGCATGAAGAAGGTGAGCAACTGGAACACGACGTCGATCATCGGCGTCATGTTGATGTCGATCTTGCCCGCCAGCTTGCTGTCGCGTTTGGCCATGGCTCTTCCGGGGTCACTGGCCCTTGTATTCGGCACGGAGCACGAACTTGTCGAAGCCCTTTTCCTGGCAGCTGCGGATGATCTGTTGCACGTCGCCCGTCTTGGAACGGCCGTCGGCACGCACCACCACCGTGGCGGCCGAGGGCTCCTTGCTCGCCGCCAGCATCACCGACTTCTCGTTCTCGAGGTAGTCGCCGAGTGATTCCAGGGCCACCGGCTCGCCGTTGTAGATCACCATGCCGTCATTCATGAGCTGCAGGGTGAGCGGCTCGATGTCAGAGTTTTCGATCGGCTTGGCCAATTGGCTGACGGGCAGCTGGATCCGCTGGTCCTGGACGGCCTCCGAGAAGTTCAGCGTGAACATGAAAAACGTGATCAGCTGGAACGTGACGTCGATCATCGGCGTCATGTCGATGTCGGTCTGGGCGACGCGTTTCCGCTTCCTGGCCATACCACGCTCCCTGGCCCGCCGGTTACTTCTTGCCCATCGACTGGAATCGCGACATCAGCCGCACCGACTCGTCGGCTGCCGACGTGTTGATCTCCTCCAGCCAGTTTTTGAAGAGCTGGAAGAACAGAATGGCGGGGATCGCGATCCAGAGGCCGATCAGCGTCGTCACCAGGGCGGTGGCGATGCCCTCGGCGAGCTGTTCGGGCTTCGGCGCCACGCCGGGGTTGTCGGAGATCTTCTTGAAGGCGTCGACCATGCCCTGCACGGTGCCGAGCAGGCCGAGCATCGGGGCCAGGGCGCCGACCAGAGAGACGTAGCTGATCTTGTGCTCAAGCTTCATCTGCTCGTTGCCCTGGGCCTCCTCCATCGCCTCGACCGCGGCCGGATAGCCCGACTGCAGCTTGCCCATGCCGGCCGCCAGCACGTGCCCCAGGTAGGACTCGTCGTTCTTCGCCAGTTCGTAGGCCGGCTGGTATTCCTTGGCGTCGAGGTGCTGCTCGAACTGCTCCGCCAGGGCCGGCGGCAGGAGGATCGCCTTGCGGATCTGCAGGAAACACATCACCAACAAGGCCACGAAGATGAACGACAAGAGCAGGAACACCGGGCCGAAAATCCAGCCGCAGGCCTGGGCGATGTAGACCAGCAGGTTGCTGCCCTTCGACGCCTCTCCGCCGCCGTCGCCCAGGTCGGCGTCGAGGGCCTCATCCTGCGCTACGGCTTGGACCGGCGTCAGGCAGGTGGCGGTCACCGTCCAGGCCCCGAGCAGGCAGGCCACCACGAGGAACCTGACGATGGTCGCGGCCCGCGGTCGGCCGAGCATGCCACGAGCCCAATCGGTCACACCCGTTCCTACGGCCAAGAGCATGGAATCTTCTCCTCCGATGGTGAAAGCAATGTCCGGCGTCGTGCGTCTGACGGGAGCGAGAAGCGTACCCGGACGGGAGGCCCGGCAGGAAGCCCCCTGGCTCACGAGGCCCCGCCGTCCCCAAGCTTCTTGGCCCAGGAACTCTGCGGGTAGTTGGCAAGCAGGGCCTGACGGGCTTCACGGGCGCGTTCGGGCTGCTTCGTGGCCTCCCAGAGCTGC
>VGYP01000046.1 GCA_016872955.1 Planctomycetota bacterium | reverse complement strand
ATCCGGGACACGAGCACGCTGCCGGCCTTCAGGCGCCGCTGCCCCTGGTCGCCAAACCCCGCCACCGACCGCTGCCAGGAGTAGCGGTCGAGTTCCTCTGGCGCCAGCCCCTCGTCGCCCGGTTCGTCGGCCACCATGCCCGCTAGCCTCCGGCGATCGGCGGCATGAGCAGCAGCTCGTCGCCATCGGCCAGGATCCGCCGCGCTCGCGCCTCGAGCGCTAGGCCCACGCCGTTGACCGCCACCAGGAGCGTCGGTTCGATACCTCCCTCGGCCGTCAGCAGGTGCCGGCGCACGTCGGCGGCGGCGTGGGCGGCGAGTTGCCGGCAGACGGCCGCGAGCGTCGTCCCTTCGGGCACGTTCAACGTGCCGGGGCCCTGATCCCGCAGCGGTCCGGTGAAAGTGATGAAGATCCGCATCGAGTCGGAGCGGGGAGCGACGTGCTGGCGGAAGCCGACCACGGGACTGCCGAGAAGGCCTCGCCCGCCGTCCGCTTTGGGTCCAGGTTACCCGAACACCCCAGCCGGCGAAACGGAGCCGCCGCGAGGATCGGGGTGTGAATGTCCAGTCATGGAAATCAGTCCGCAGTTCGCTGCCGCCTTGCGGCGGCAGCACATGAACCGGTTTTTCAGACGTCAATGAACGTCGCTGAACGTCAACAGGGCTCGGATGCCGACAGCCCCAGCGCCCGTTCCAGGGCCCGCCGCATCACCGCGATGTTGGGGTCGACGCCGGTCCAGAAGCGGATCGCCACGGCTCCCTGGTTGACGAGCATGCCCAGGCCGTCGAGGGCGCGGCAGCCGCGCGCCTCCGCGGCGCGGATCAGCCGCGTGCGCGGCGGGTTGCCGATCACGTCGGCGACCACCAGCTCCGGCCGCAGCGAGTCGACGTCCAGCGGCAGGCGGGCCTCCGCGTCGTAGAGCCCGATCGACGTGGCGTTGACGACGATCTCGGCGTCCGCCGGCACGGCGTGGTCGCCCCGCCAGGGAATGTGCTCGGCTGCCACCTGCACCCGGTCTCGAAGCAGCGCCGCTAGTTCGCCGCCGCGGCTGGCCGAACGGTTGACGACATCGATCCGCGCGGCGCCGGCGAGGGCCAGCTCCACGGCGATCGCCCGGGCCGCCCCGCCGGCGCCGAACAGCACGACCCGCTTGCCGCGCGGATCGGCCGTCGTGCGCAGCGACTCGAGGAAGCCCTTGCCGTCGGTGTTCTCGCCGATCAGCTTCCCGTCGCGGAGCACGACGCAGTTGACCGCGCCCATCACGGCGGCCGACTCGCCGAGGCCGTCGAGGTGCTCGATGACGGTCACCTTGTGGGGCAGGCTGCAGTTGAAGCCGCGGAAGCCGACGGCCCGCAGACCGCGTACGGCCACGCCGAGCTCCGCGGGCGTGACCTCCATGTTGACGTAGCGCCAGTGGAGGCCGTGATGGGCGTAGGCGGCCTCGATCATCGCCACCGTGGGGTTGCCCGCCGCCCCCTGCGAGAGCGAACCGGTGAGGGCGGGGAGGAAGTCGGGTGGGCTGGCCATCAGGTCACTCCGGCAGCCGGCCGTCGCGGACGAACGAGTGGGCCACGGCGGCCTCGGCCCGCGGCCCGGCGGCCGACACGAACGTCACGCGGCCGGGGGCGAACTCCGCCCCGGCGACGCGGTCGAAGCCGGCGGGCGTGCGCACCACGCCCTGCACGTAGCTGACGACGGTCGGCCTGCCGGCGGCGAACTCGAGCGCCGTGGCCACGCCCTTGGCGGCGAGCGGGTTGTCGGCGGCGAGCGAGGTGGCCAGGCCGGCGGCGAAGCAGGCGGTCACGTCCTCGATGCCCAGGCAGTTGTTGCGGCCGTTCCAGGGATGCCCGTGCCGGCCGTGGTACTCCATCCACAGCACCGTGCTCGCGAGCACGGTCGGATCCTTGAGCGCGAACCAGACGTAGCCCGCGTCGGGAAACGTGGCCGCGACCCAGGCCGGGTTGCCGTCGGTCGCCGGCGCGTTGACCAGCTGCACGAGGTCGCAGTGGCCGTAGCGGCCCGGCTGCCGGGTGAGGTCGGCCCCGGGGGCGTCGCGGCGCAGGGCCGGCACCTTCGTCGGATCGGTCCACTCGGCCCCCGGCAGCAGCGCCTGGTACTCCCGCTGCCGCGGGTCGCTGAACACGCCCGGCGCTGTCATCCCGAACCGCAGCGGGCTGGTGGCGATCCGCACCGTCCCCTCCTCCTCGGGCAGCGCCAGGATGGCGTGGTGGCCGACGGGGGCCCGGCCCGTGAAGCCCTCGACGACGTGCCGCGTGTAGACGACGTTCTGGCCGTCGACGAGCAACACCTCCTTCGTGACGCGGCCCGCGCGGGCCCGGGTCTCGATCGCCAGCGTGAGCGTGGAGCGGTTCCCGCGGCGCTCGACCGACACGGCCTGCCACGCCGAGCCGGCCACCTCGCCGTGCGGTGGGTGCTTTTCGCCGGCAACCGCCTCGGCGTTGCCGCCAAACGGCAGGCAGAAGAAATCGCCGCGCAGCGGCACGAGCACCGGCGCGGGCATCTCCGCGGCGGGCTCCGCCTGCCAGGGGCTGACATAGTAGGGCTGCACCGGCCGGTCGGTGTCGCGGTAGAAGGTGACCGGCGCCATCTGGCCACCGAGCCGCGTCACGGCCACCTCGACCTGCGGGCTGGCGACGATGTAACTCGGCTGGCCATGCAGCTCGCGCGGCGCGGGCTCGGCGCCGACGGCCGCGGCGGCGCCGAGCCAGGCGAGGGCCTGCAGGCGCAGGATGTTCATGCGTCACTCCTTCGCGGAACAGGCTCGGGCGGCGACCCGAGCCGGCAGGATAGCAGAGTGTGGCACAAGTCTGCCGCCGCACGATGTGGCGATCGCCGACCATGGCAAACCTCGGCTTTGCCATCGGTCGGCTACGTGGGCCGGAGTCGCCCGCCGTCGCGGGCAAGGCCAGGGATGGCTTTTTCCACGGGCAGTTAGGCCATCGTGCGGGGGCTGTCGAGCGGCCGCGCCGGTGCTTCAGCCGGCCGCGGCGGCCAGCCGCCAGGTGTCGGCGAAGGAGCGCAGGCCCGCCGTGCCTCCCACGCCGGTCACGCAGCAGGCCGCCGTCGCGGCGCCGAGCAGCCCCGCCTCGCGCAGCGACATGCCGCGGCCGCGGCCCGCGATCAGCCCCGCCACGAACGAGTCGCCCGCGCCCGTCGTGTCGGCGACCGGACCGGGGGTCGGCAGGCAGGGGACGTGCTCGGTCGACCGGCCGTCGTCGAGCAGCGTGCCGCGCGTGCCCAGCTTCACGCCGACGACGCCACCGGCGCCGTGCGCCCGGTAGCAGGCGACGATCTCGCGCGGGTCTCTGAGCCCGGTCTGCCGCGTCGCCTCGGCGAGGCTGGGCACGAAGCAGTCGACGAGCGGCAGGGCCGGGGCGAGTTCGGCGAGCGGGCCGCCGTCGCCGCTCGTCTCCAGTGTCACGCCGCAGCCTGCGTCGCGGATCAGCGTTACCGCTGCGGCCAGGTCGGCGCCCAACGCCGGCATCAGCCCCACGTAGCCCACCAGCGCCATCCGCGAGCGGGCGAAGAGCCCGCCCCAGCGACGCAGGCAGGCCAGATCGGTGGCCCGCGGCGCGCCGACGTGGTGCGCGAAGCTGCGCTCGCCTCCGGCCTCGATGAGCACGGCCGAGGCGCTCGTCGCCTCCGTGAGATGCGTCTCGATCGCCGTCGCGTCGATCCCCTCGACGCCGAGTCGGTCGCGGACGATCCCGCCCCACAGGTCGGCGCCCACCAGGCCCGCCGCGGCCACCCGCAGCCCCAGCCGGCGCAGGGCGATCCCGGAGTTGCACACCAGGCCGCCGGTCGTGAGCCCGAGCGGCTCGACCTCCACGAGCCGGCCGGCTCCGGTCGGCCGCGCCAGATCGACCGGCCGCACGAGCACGTCGATGCCGCTGGTTCCGCAGACGACGCAGTCGAAGTCGGGCATGGAGGCACGCGCGGGGCCGCCGGACCGCTCCCGGCCGGCACGAAGGGAAGGTATGATGATAGTGGTTCGTGCCGGTCGCGGGACGGATGCCGTCCCCGGCCGCCACCGTCCGGAGCGCCTGCCATGTCACGCCGGTTCGCCACTGTTCTCGTCCTCTGCCTGCTCGCGCTGGCCGGCTGCGGCCGGCCCGAGCCGCCGCGCACGGCCGAGCCGACCGATCCCGGCAGCGGGGGCGTGATCGGCGTCTCGCTGCTGACGCTCGACAACCCTTTCTTCAAGGTGATCGGCACCAACATCGAGACGGCTGGCGCGAAGCACGGCTACCGCACGCTGCTCGTCACGGCGGACAAGGACCTCGCCCGGCAGCACAATCAGGTCAAGGAGTTCATCGTCAAGAAGGTGGTGGCCATCGTGCTCAGCCCCTGCGACGCCAAGGGCATCCTGCCGGCGATCGCCGAGGCCAACGCGGCCGGCATCCCCGTGTTCACGGTTGACATCCCCTGCCTCGAGCCGGGCGTCGAGATCGTCTCGCAGATCTGCACCGACAACGAGCAGGGGGGGCGGCTGGCCGCCGAGGCGCTGATCGAGGCGCTCGCCGGCCGGGGGGGCAAGGTGGCGGTCCTGCACGCCAAAAAGTTTGAGTCCTGCCGGCTGCGGGTGAAGGGCTTCCGGGCGGTCGTCGCCGACCACAATGCCGCCCACGCGGACGCCCGCATCGAGATCGTCGACGAGTACGAGAGCAACGGCGCCAAGGACATCGGCTACAAGGCGGCCACCGACGCCCTGCAGGCCACGCCCGAACTGGTGGGGATCTTCGCCATCAACGACCCAGCGGCGCTGGGGGCCCACACGGCGCTCGAGGAGGCGGGCAAGGCCGGTGGCGTCGTGCTGGTGGGCTTCGACGGCCAGCCCGAGGGGAAGCAGGCGATCAAGGAGGGGAAGATCTACGCCGATCCGATCCAGTTCCCTGACCAGATGGGTGCCCGGGTGGTGGCGGCGATCGCCGACCACTACGCCGGCCGCAAGCCCCCCGCCGACCAGCTCATTCCCGCGGCGCTGTACCGCAAGGCCGACGCCGACGCCGACAAGGACCTCCCCTGACGGGGCCGCCACCGTCCGGGCACAGCGGCGGACGAGGCCGCGCCACGCCGATGCCCGCAGACACGCCGCCGCTGCTCTCGATGCGCGGCATCGACAAGTCGTTTCCCGGCGTGCACGCACTGCGGGGTGTCGACCTGTCGCTCGCACATGGCGAGGTGCTGGCGCTGCTGGGAGAGAACGGCGCCGGCAAGAGCACGCTCATGAAGGTGCTCGCCGGCGTGTACCCGCCCGACGCCGGCCGGATCCTCCTCGCCGGCGCGGAGGTCCGCTTCCGCACTCCGCAGCAGGCGCGGCGGGCCGGCGTCGCCGTCATTCATCAGGAGCTCAACCTGATCCCCGCGCTGACCGGCTGCGAGAACATCTTCCTCGGCCAGGAGGGGAGTGCCGGGCTCGTCTCGCGGGGCGCCGAGGCCCGGGCCGCCGCCGCGCTGCTCGCCCGGCTCGGCCTGTCGGTGCCGCTGCACGTCCCCTGCCGGCGGCTGACGGTCGCGCAGCAGCAGATCGTGGAGATCGCCAAAGCGCTGCTGCACGACGCCCGGATCATCGTCATGGACGAGCCCACGGCCGCGCTCACGCCGCTGGAGACGCGGCAGCTGTTCCGCATCGTCGGCGAGCTCAAGGCCCGCGGCCTGGGGATCGTCTACATCAGCCACCGGCTCGAGGAGATCTTCCAGGTCGCCGACCGGATCGCAGTGCTCCGCGACGGGGCCAACGTCCGCGACTGCGCGACGGCCGCGGTCGACCGGCCGGCGCTGATCGAGATGATGGTCGGCCGGGCGCTGACGGAGGAGTATCCGCGGCGCGTGCCGCGGATCGGCCCGCCGCGGCTGGTGGCCGAGGGGCTGGTCCGCGGACGGGCGGTGCGTGGCGTGTCGCTGGAGGTGCGCCGCGGCGAGGTGCTGGCGGTGACGGGGCTCGTCGGCTCCGGCCGCACGGAGACGGCGCGGCTGATCTTCGGGGCCGACCGGCCCGAGGCGGGCCGCGTCCTCCTCGACGGCCGCGCGCTGCGGGTGCGCGGCCCGCGGGATGCGATCCGGGCGGGGATCGCGCTGTTGCCCGAGGACCGCAAGACCGAGGGGCTCGTGCTCGCCCACGCCCTGCGCGACAACTTCGCGCTGCCGAACCTGTCGTGGCTGTCACGGCTCGGCTTCGTGCGCCGCCGGCTGGAGCGGGAGCGCTACGCGGAATACGCCAGCCGGCTGCGGGTGCGGGCGCCGGCGCCCACGGAGCGGGCCCGCAACCTCTCTGGCGGCAACCAGCAGAAGCTCGTCTTGGCCAAGTGGCTGGCGCGGCGCTGCAACGTGCTGTTGTTCGACGAGCCCACCCGGGGGATCGACGTCGGCGCCCGCTACGAGATCTACCGGCTGATCAACGACCTGGCGGCCGAGGGGAAGGCGATCCTGATGATCTCCTCGGACCTGCCGGAGGTGCTGGGGATGGCCGATCGGATCCTGGTGATGCACGAGGGGCGGATCACCGGCGAGATCACCGACGCCCGCCGGGCCGACCAGCGGCAGATCATGGAACTCGCCGTGCGCGGCGCGGAGGAGGCGGCATGACGAGGAAGCAGGCGATCCGCCGCGGGCTGGTGGGGCTGGCCAACTACGGCATGCTGCCGGTGCTGGTGCTGCTCTGCCTGCTGTTCAGCGTGCAGACGATCACCGAGCAGCAGCCGGAGGGGGCCGCCGCGGGCCGGGCCCTGGCCGCCGCGATCCTCGCCCGCACACCGCCGCGGCCGCGGGTGGCGGCGTTCGTGCAGGCCCACGAGGCCGACGCCGCGCTCGTGCAGGCGCTGGCTGCCGGTCTGGAGGCCGCCGGGGGGGAGCTCGTCGCGACCGCCCGCGGCGACGCCGCCGAGGCGGCGCGGGTGATCGAGGCCGCGGCCGCGGCGGGCACGCCCCTGGCGGCGCTCGCCTGCACGCGGGCGACGGCCGCCTGGCCGGCGGTCCGCGCGGCGGCCCGCGACCATCCCACGCTCGGCGACCCGCCGGTCGTCACGCCGCCGGGCTACCTCTGGCCGCAGTTCCTCATGCCGGCCAACATCCGCAACGTCGCCAACAGCATCTCGATCATCGCCATCATCGCTATCGGCATGACGCTGGTGATCATCACCGGCGGCATCGACCTCTCGGTGGGGAGCGTGATCGCGCTGGCGGCGGTGCTGGCGACGCTGTTGATCCGCGACGGGATCGCGCTGGGGCCGCTGCGGCTGCTGGGGGGGAGCCTGGAGGCGACGCCGGCCACGATGATCGCCGCCTCCCTGGTGGCGGTCGCGGTCTGCGGCCTGGTGGGCCTGGCGTCGGGGGCGCTGATCACGGTCTTCCGGCTACCGGCGTTCATCGTCACGCTGGCGATGATGCTCATCGCCCGCGGCACGGCCAAGGACCTGACGCAGAGCGAGTCGGTCTACCAGATCCCGCCGGCCTACACCTGGCTGGGCGGGCAGTCGAGCCTGGGGGGCATCCCCAACGCCGTGCTCCTGATGCTGCTGCTTTACGCCGCCGCCTGGGTGCTGATGCACCGGACCGTACTCGGCCGCTACCTTTACGCCGTGGGGGGCAACGCCGAGGCGGCCCGGCTCTCGGGCGTGCCCGTCACCCGCGTGCTCCTGTTCGCCTACTTCCTCTGCGGCCTGCTGGCGGGCGTAGGGGGCATCGTGATGGCCTCGCGCACGAAGAGCGGCTCGGCGACCTACGGGGAGATGTACGAGCTCTACGCGATCGCCGCGGTGGTCGTCGGCGGGACGAGCATCTCGGGGGGGGAGGGCTCGATCCTGGGCACGCTGATCGGTGCTTTCATCATTGCCGTGATCGAGACCGGCATGAACCTCACGCACGTGCCGGCCGAGCGGCAGCCGATCGTGCTCGGGGGGGTGATCCTGGGCGCGGTGCTGCTCGACCGGTTCAAGCAGTGGGCCTGGCGGCGGCGCGCCGCCCCGGCCGACTGAGCGAGGACGCGCGATGGCCACCTGCATCGGCCTCGACATCGGCACGACCACGATCACGGCGCTGGCGCTGGGCGCCGACGCGGAGCCGGTGGCGGCGGTCGAGACCCGGCCCACGCCCGAGCGGTTGCCCCGGGCGGCCGGCCGCCACGAGTGGGATGCCAACGCGATCGCCGCCCGGGCCGAAGAGTGCCTGGCGGCGCTGGCGGGCCGGCTCGGCGACCGGGCCGGCGACGTTGCCTGCCTGGGCGTCACCGGGCAGCAGCACGGCGTCGTCGTGGTGGACGCGGCCGTCCGGCCGCTGACGCCGTTCATCAACTGGCAGGACCGGCGCGGCGACGAACCGTGCGAGGGCGGCAGCCTGCTCGGGGAGGCGGCCCGGCGGCTCGGGCCCGACGCCTGGCGGCGGGCCGGCTGCACGCTGGCCACCGGCCACCTCGGCCTGACGCTGTTCGCGCTGGCCCGTGCGGACGCGCTGCCGGCAGGCACGGCCTGCTCGATCATGGAGTTCGTCACCGCGCGGCTGGTCGGCGGCCGGCCGGTGACCGAGCCGACCTGCGCCGCCGCCAGCGGCCTGTTCTCGATCGCCGCCCGCGACTGGGATCGGGCCGCGATCGCGGCGCTCGGCCTGCCGGCGGCGCTGTTTCCCGAAGTCCGCGAGGCGACGACGGTGGTGGGCCGGCTGGCGCCGGCCGACGCCGGCCGCGTCGGCCTGGTGGCCGGGATCCCGCTGGCCGCGCCGCTTGGCGACCAGCAGGCGGGGTTCCTCGGCAGCGTCGCCGACCGGCGCACGTCGGCGCACCTCAACGTCGGCACCGGGGCGCAGGTGTCGATGTTCGTCGCGGAGGCCGGATTCGCGCCGCCGCTGGAGCTGCGGCCCTTCCCGGTCACCGGCGGCCTGCTCACCGGTGCGGTGCTCTGCGGCGGCTGGTCCTACCAGGTGCTCGACGGCTTCTTTCGCGCGGCGGGCCGCGACCTGCTGGGAACGGCGGCCGCAACGCCGCTCTACGATCGGCTCACCGAGCTGGCCGCGGCCGTGCCCCCCGGCGCCGAGGGCGTGGTCTGCACGCCGCTGTTCGCGGGCACGCGGGCCGACCCGGAACGGCGGGCCGCCTGGAGCGGCCTGAGCGCCGCCACGTTCACCCCCGGGCATCTGGCGCGGGCGCTGCTCGAGGGCATGGCCCGCGAGTACGCGACGCACCTGGCCGAGATCCGCACCCGGGCGGGCACGCAGCCGGCGCGGATCGTGGCCACGGGCAACGCGCTGCGGAAGAACCCGCTGCTGCGGGCGGCGGTGGCCGCCGCCACGGGCCTGCCGCTGGCGGTGCCGCGGCAGCGGGAGGAGGCGGCCTTCGGCGCTGCGCTGGCGGCGGGGGTGGCCGCCGGCCGGTTCGCCGACCTCGACGCCGCCGCCCGGCTCGTGCGCCTCGACGAGCCGGCAGAGAGCCAGCCGCGCTGAACCGCGGCGGCGGTGTCATGCGGATCGCACGTGAAACATGCGTGCCCCAGTTTCTTCGCATTGCTGGTGCGAGGGGTTGCCCGTGCCAGTCGAGCGGCGTTGGGAAACCGACCGCAGCCTGGAGGGCGAAGCGCGGTTTCCCTCGAGCGAGCGAGGGTCAGGATGACCTGAGCGAACGTCCGACGAGACGGCACGGGCAACCTCGGCCCACCGACACGTCTCCGGATCACGTGTGGCCCGTGTCAGGGGTCGTCCTCGCGCAGTACCACCAGGCCGGCGATCACCGGCATGGCGGCCAGGTCGGGCTTCTCGGCCGCCGCGCGCAGGCCGACGGTGAGCGTCTCCCCGGCCGTCACCGGGAAGTCCCCCGTCGCGGCGAGGTCGAGATACAGGTGCTTGACCGGCAGGCGCGCGCCCGACTGCGAGAACAGCTGCGACGCCACCAGCGGCGTGCGCACCGTGCCCAGTGCGACCGTGAACGGCATCGAGATCTCGCAGCGACAGCTGATCGCGTGCGGCGGCTTGATCATCACGCCTCTGCCGCTGGCGGTGTCGATCGAGCAGCTGGCGCGGCTGTGGATGAAGGTGTATAGCCCCTGGTCGGTGAGCAGGTCCTGGTAGCCGATCCCGCGCGAGCGGCCGAAGGCGAAGTGCCGCGAGGCGTTGAAGATCCCGCAGTGCTTGTCGGGTCGCCAGAACGACCACACCGCCGGGGCGCCGGTGACCGGATGGGCCCGCATCCGCGGCTCACCGGTCGTGAGCCGGAAGGCGTAGGGCTCGGCGAGCACGTAGTCGTCGGTGACGGCGAGCCGCGAGCGGTAGTTGCCCAGCCGGTACCAGAGCAGCCGGCCGCTGGCCCCGTCGTAGACGGAGATGCCGCGGTGCTTGTAGCCCCCCGAGGGCCACACGGCCCAGAGCTTGTCGGCGGAGCCCGCCGTGCCGAACACGACCACGCCACCGTGCGCCTGCACGGAGGCGTTGATGTAGGGATTCTGCTGCTTGTCTCCGCCGCCCGACGCGTAGGCGCCGGGAACTCGGCCAGCGCGCGGCCGGAGTGCGGATCGACCCGCTGGATCGTCGTCGGCGTGCGAAAGAACACGCTCCCCGGCCCAGCCACGGTGTCGGTGACGAGATCGGCGTGCCAGAGCTCGCGGCCCGTGTAGGCGTCGAAGGCCTCCGTCTTGCCCTTGAAGTGGTTGAGGAGCACGCCGTCGACGATGATCGGCGGCGACATCCGCTTGTCGTGCCGCACCGCGTAGGGGCGGCCTTACCAGATAGCGCTCAGCGGCGGGCGGAGCACGTCGTCCTGGCTGCACATCGAGTCGCCGGCGTCGCCGCGGTGGTGCGTCCAGCCGCCGCCGCCGACGAGCCGGGGCCGCTTTCAGCTCGGCCAGCGCGAGCCGTCGGCACCGGCCACGGTCCAGGCGACCGGGCCGGCACCCGTGAGCGGGTCGGCGATGTCGGCGGCCGTCCAGGCGGCGATCGCTTCGGCCGGCTGGGCACCGCCGATCCAGGCCTGGCCCACGATCGGCTTGACGAGCCGCACGAGCTCGGCCGCGTCGCGGGGCAGCTCGCCGCCGCGGGCGGCCGCCTCGGAGAGGACCAGGTCGGCGTGGAACGCGGGCAGCGGCAACGGGGTCGACGGCGCGGCCTCGATCGCCACCAGGCGGCTGACGTGCAGCCCCGCGCCCACCCAGCCGGTGCGAGCGGCCCGGGCCGGCTCCGCGTCGGCGAACACGGTGCACACCGACAGTTCGGTCTTCCGCGCCAGCTCGTAGGCCGGCGCTCCGTCGGTGCAGTCGAGCACCACGGCGTAGCCGGCCCGCACCCCGCTCCCCGCGACGATCGCCTCCGCCGCCCGCACGCAGGCGGCGTCGGCCGCTACCGGCGCCTCGACCCGCTCCTCGATCGTGCCGTGTTGAAGATCGCCCAGCGGAACAACTTGAAGTCCATCGGCACGTAGACGTGGTTGCCGGTGACGTAGCGGTGGCCGGCCGGCGAGAAGCTGTAGCGGAAGTTGGTCTCGCAGGTGACGCGGTTGCACCAGATCCGCTCCCCGGTCACCGCGTCGACCGTGAACAGGAAGGTGCCGTCGTGCGGGAACACGCCAACGCCGAAGTAGGCAGTCGGCCGGCCCGAGTCGGGATCGGGATCGACGACCACGTCGGAGCGCACGGGCCAGGCCGAGGCGAGCCGGCCGTAGGAGAAGAACCAGCGATCGGCGGGCGCCGCCTTGTGCCGCCAGACGAGCGCGCCGGTGGCCTCGTCGAGGGAGGAGACGAAGCCGTCGTCGCCGCCGACGTACACCCGCCCCCCCGCGACCGTCGCGGCCCGGTTCAGCGCCGCCCCCGCCACGTGCTGCCAGCGGACCTGCCCCGTCGCCGCGTCAAGGCAGACCAGCCGCCCCTCGGACTGGCTGGTGAAGTAGAGCGCGTCACCGGCGGCGCTGATCGGCAGCGCGGTCCGGTTGTGCTCCGGGGTCACCTCGGCCAGCAGGTCGCCGCCGAAGCGGCACGCCAGCCGGGCCGCCTGCGAGCGGAAGGTCCAGATCGGTTCCAGCGGCGGCAGCCGCTCGTGCGCCGGCGGTCGTGCCGGAACGTGGGCCAGTCGGCCGCCGGGGCCACGGCCGCGGCCCAGAGCAGGCCGGCCGTCACGATCCCGATCGTCGTCCTCGGTGTGCCGGTCATCCCCGCCGCCCTCCTCTAGCGCGGCTGCCGCGCGGCCGCCAGCGGCCGCACCTCCACCTCCTCGAAGGCCACGTCGCCGTCCTGAGCGAAGAAGAACAGCCGGTCTCCCTGCAGCTCCTTCGTCCGGACGAGCATCGTGCGCCGGTCGTCGACGCAGACGTCGATCAGATCCTGCTTGAGCACCACCTCGAGCGTGAACGGCCGCTCCAGGCCCGACACGTCGTCGAGCGTCTGCATCTCGGCGTTGTCGTTGGCACCGGCGAAGGCGTCGCGGATCTCGACCCGCGAAAGCGCCGGCGTGATCCGCAGCTCCGTGGCCGCCGCGTAGGCCCCGCTGCCGTGGAAGCCGAGGCCGAACCAGCCCACGCCCGCTCCCGGCACCACGCGGCAGCGGATGCGGACGTCCTGCGGCAGCCCGGCCGCGAAGCCGGCGGCCATTCCCTGCGGCGCGGCGGTCGCCACCCGGTCGGCGGCCGCCGTGACGCCGGCCGTCAGCGGCCGGACCGCCAGCGGCAGGGCCGGGCCGGTGGGCAGCGCCATCTCCGCCGGGAACTTCGTTCCCAGCGTGCCGTCGGCGTGCTGCACGATCTCGCGGAACACCGCGTTGCCGGCCCAGCCATCCTTGCCCATCCAGGCGACGCCCAGCCGCCGGTCGGGGCCGAAGGCGGCCGTCTTCATC
This sequence comes from Planctomycetota bacterium, assembly GCA_016872955.1. Lineage (GTDB taxonomy): Bacteria > Planctomycetota > Planctomycetia > Pirellulales > UBA1268 > QWPN01. The sequence goes on along the minus strand of VGYP01000046.1, from coordinate 1,497 downwards.
ACGTATTCCCCCTTGCCGCCGAAGGTGTCGACCCGCGGCCGGCGCCAGGGGCCGAGCGGATGCTCCGCGATCCGGTAGCGGGCGGTGCCGAAGTTGCTGAACAGCAGATACCAGCGGCCGTTCCACTCAAACACGTCGGGGCACTCGGGCGCGCCGAGGATCCCGGGCACGAGCAGCGGCGGCTCCTGCTTCCAGGTTTTCAGGTCCTTGCTCGTGAGGTGGGCCAGGCAGTCACCGCGGCGGTGCAGGTCGGGCTTGGCCAGCGCCGCCGTGACGAGCATATGGAACAGCCCGGTGTCGGGATCGCGGAACACCGTCGGGTCGCGGAACGGGCCGACCACGTAGGGGGGTTCGGGGCCGGCGAACGGATTGGGCTGCTGCTTCGTGAACGCGATCCCGTCGGGGCCCGTTGCCAGGCTCAGGTACTCCGCCCGGTTGTCGGTGCGGCGGGTGGCGTAGAAGGCGTGGTAGGTGCCGTCGTGCCAGAACATCGAGCCGGTGCAGATCGAGCCCTCCCACTGCTCGCTCACCGGCACCGCGAAGTCGTGGAACGTCCAGTGCTTCAGGTCGCGGCTGGAGACGTGGGCCCACTGGTGGGCGCCGAGGCCGTTCTTGCTGCCGTGGTGCCGCTTGTCGCCGAGGTAGTAGAAGTGGAACGTGCCGTCGTGCCACATCGGCAGGCAGTCGCCGACGTGCCAGTCGGGGTGGTGGGGACGGTAATACTGCATCGGCACCTGGAGCCGCTCGTTGAGCGCGGTGCGCCGGGTGGCGACCTCGGCGGCGCCGCCGGAGAGCTCCTCCACCTCCGCCGGGGTGAGGGCCCGGTCCCAGATGGCGACGTGGTCGACGAGCCCGCGCAGTCCGCCGCTCACCCGGTTGGCGGCGTCGGTCTCGGCGCCCACCAGGCAGTCGACCATGTCGCTCGCCCGCAGCGAGCCGAGCATGAAGTCCTCGTCGCGCCACAGGCCGTCGACGAACAGCCGCATCTTGGCGCCGTCGCAGACGACGATCACGTCGTGCCAGGCCGCGGCGTCGAGCAGGTCGGCGGGGGCACGGGCCGCCATCGGGCCGGCGTTGCGGGTGGTGCCGATCTCGGCGCCGAACAGCATCCCGCCGGCCGGATCGGCGGCCCGCACGGCGTAGGCGACGCGGTCCGGCCCGCCCCCCTTCGCGACCAGCGGCGCCTGCCAGCGACCGGAGGGATCCCGGGCCCGCACGAGGATGCTCAGCGCCTCGCCGCGCGGGTCGAGTTCGGCGCCGGCCCCGTGGCCGGCCAAGAGCCAGCCCCCCCGGAACTCGGCCACCTTGCCGTCGCCGCCGCGGGCCCGCGAGGCCTCGGCGTCGGCGCCCTCGAGCGCCACGCCGAGCGCCACGTCCCCCTGCACGGTCAGGCCGCTGTCGGGGCCGGCGGAGTCGCTCGTGTCGGCCATGTGCCAGACGACCAGGGCGTCGGACCAGGGGCCCGCGGCCGAGGGCAGGGCCGCGATCGCGAGCAGG
>VGYP01000045.1 GCA_016872955.1 Planctomycetota bacterium | reverse complement strand
GGAGAGCGCTGCGGCCAGGGCGGGATTCCGGAGATCGATCGCCGAGCCATCGTCGGGGGAAGTTGCGACGATGCGGCGGGGGGGTGCGGGTGCGGACCGGCCCACGAGGGCGCTCCTGTGGAGTCGATGGACGGACAATCAACCAGTGTACGCCAGCCACGGCGGGGCCGAAATACCCGCCCTGGCGGCTCTGCTCGGTTTCACGGATCACGGGTGGCTGATACGATCGCGTGCCTCCGGCGTCGGTCGACTCCTCGTATCTCCCGCACCGATCGAGAGCCATGCGTCGCCGCACCCTGCTCGCCGTGGTGATCCCCGTGGTGGTGGCCGGCTGTGCCAAGCCGAGTCGTCGTCGCCGCCAGGCCGGTCCGGCGAACAGGCCCAAGGGGCCGCAGGGCTTCGGCAATATGATGGCCAAGGAGTGGGCCAAGGATCTGGGCGATGCCTCGCCCGAGAAACGCGCGCGGGCGGCGCGGGAACTGGCCAACATGGGGCCGGCCGCCACGTCGGCCCTGCCGGCGCTCGAGCGGGCCGCCAAGGACGCCAACGCTGAGGTCAGCGCGGCGGCCAAGCAGGCGATCGCGTCGATCCGCAAGCGCTAGCGGACGGTGGAACGCGTCCGCCCCGTCAGCCCCAAAGCCTCCGCACCGGCCTAAATCGTTGCCGCTCGCCAGACCGCGCAGGCACCTCGGCGGTGAACGAATCGGGCGCGAGTTCCCGCCATACCTCCTCGATCATCGCGGCGTCGATGCGCTCGAGGCCTTCGGCATCGGCCGCCGCCAGGGCAAGATGCGCGAGCTTGCCGATCACGTCGGGCACGCCGGCGGCGAACCGTTGGATCGTGGCGACCGCCGCCGGTGCGAACACGTCGGCCGGCCGACCGACACGGGCCAACCCCGCCGCCAGGAAGGCGGCGACGGCATCTTCGCTCCACGCCGGCAGTTCGATGCGCACGACCGCTCGTCTGCGGATCGCCTCGGGCACCGCGGCGAGCCCGGCCGGGCGTGCCGTGGCCACGACGAGCGTCGTTCCGAACCGCGGCTCGGCGGCGGTGGCGAGCCGCGCGACGCCCTCCTGGGCGTCCGACGGACCGCGGTCGATGTCGTCGAAAAAGAGCACCGTGGGCCGTCCCAGCAGGGTGTTCTCGCGCAGCCGATTCTCGAGCTTGAGCCAGGCACCGAGCGGCTCAGCGCGGCTGGCGGTGTCGAGCGGGATGCGGTCGAGGAGCAGTTCGAGCCACTCTCCCTCGGCCAGGCCCGCCAGCGAGAGCACCGTCACCTCCGCCGCGAGGCCGCCCAGCCGACGCGCCGCGGTCGCCACGAGATGGCTCTTGCCCATGCCCGCCTCGGCGACGACCAGGCCACAACGTTGTCCCTCGCCGACCAGCCAATCGAGGCGGGCGAGCGCCTCCTCCTGGGACGGGCCGAGGTGAAACCGCTCCGGCTCGGGCGCACCTGAGAAGGGAGGAACAGCCGAGTCGTGGACATCACGTACCATGCGGCGGAGTGTAGCGATGGCGATGCCGCGGGTCAGTATGAAAAGCCCCGCGTTTTCGTGGTGTCACGGTGGCGACGAGCTGCTAACGAGGGAGCCGGGCATGAGCGAGCGATTCTTCATTTCGACACCGCCGGCCGCCGGTCGGGTCATGCTCGGCGGGGACGAGGCGAGGCATCTCGCCAGGGTCCTGCGAGCCAGGATCGGCGATGCCGTCACGCTCTTCGACGGCCATGGCCGCTCCTGGTCGGCACGGGTGACGGCCGTCGGTCGTGACGAGGTCGAACTGGAGACGGGCGAGCCCCGGACCTCACCGCCGACCGCCACGCCGACGGTGGTGGTGGGGGTGGCGCTTCCGAAGGGTGAGCGGCAGAAGTGGCTCGTCGAGAAACTCACGGAACTCGGCGTCGGCCGCCTCGTCCCGCTACTCACCGAGCGAGGCGTGGCGGAGGCCACGCCCGCGGCCATCGAGCGGATCAGACGCGGGGTGATCGAGGCCTCGAAGCAGTGCGGCCGCGACACGCTGATGACGATCTCCGCGCCGGCGACGCTGGCCGACCTGGTCGCGGAGTGCCGGGCTGGTCGCGTCGGCTTCGTCGCGGACCCCGGCGGTGACCCGCTCGACGCCCTTCCCTGGCGCACGGCGGCGGAGGTGGTGGGGCTGGTGGGTCCGGAGGGAGGCTTCACCGCCGCGGAACTCGCCGCTGCGGCCGCGGCGGGCTGGCCACGGATCGGTCTGGCGCTGCAGGTGCTGCGGGTCGAGACGGCGGCGGTCGTGATCGCCGCGCGGTTGATCGGCTGACGGCAAGGCCGGCGCTACTCGCAGCAGCGACACCGCTGCGGCACGTCGATGACCAGCGTGGCCGCATAGACCGTGCGCTCGAAGTCGACGCCCCGTTCCTCGGGCATCTCAAGGTGGGTCACCACGAGCACGAGGCCACCGTCACGCGGCTCGAAGCGGCAGCGTCCCGACGCGTCGGTGCGGCGCTCGAAGGCGGGATCGAAGTCCGCCGCAAGCGTGACGCCCCGGGGGATGAACGACACCCGCTGATCGCGCAGCGGCTGGCCGCGAAAGACGACCTGGACGTCGATCGGCCGACCCGGCCCGGATTCGAGCACGGGCTGGAACTGCGGCACGATTTCAAGTGGGTGGCCCAGCGGCTCGGCGTGGGCCACGCCTTCCGTCGCCGGCGCGTCGAGCCGCTCGGCGGCGACGAAGTAGGCCTTGCCGCTCTTGATCCCACGCTTCCCGAGGTGCGTGCCCACGCGTGTGTGCGCCACGCAGTGGAGGCCCGCCGCGCCGGGCACGAAGCGGGCCGACCAAAAGCCCTCTTTCGGCGTATAGCCGACGTCGACCGACTCGGGCACGAGGTCGATCCGCCGGCCATCGGGCCCGAGAATATCGAGCGTGGCATCGGACAACGACGCCAGTTTGCCAGCCAGCTTGAAATCACGGTGGTCATTCCCATGGTTGCCGAGAAACAGATCCACGTGGACGTGGTCGCCCGTGCGGACCAGGCTCGTGGAGGTCTGCACCCACGTGTCGTGGGCCGACGACAGCCGGGAACACCAGGTCCCCAGCAGGACGACCAGCATCACGAGCGTCGAACGAACGTCATGCCAATGGCTCACCAGGACCCCCCCTCTCCATCGTTGATCGAATGCAGTGCTCGGTGGAGCGTCGGATCCGTGGCGTCGCTCAGCAGGGCGACGTGCGCGTCGGCGAACACCACGTTCGCGCCTCCGTGGTGTCGACTTTTGGGCCCCGCGAAGCCGGACCAGTGCACGACGTAGTCGGGGATGGCGCTGTTCGGCGGCAGGAATCCATTGGTCAGGCTGTTGCCGAAGGTCGTCGCCGCCCAGGCGAGGCCCCGGCCGCGCATCGCCGGACTCGCGGCCCCGCGCCAACTCGTGAGCGACGTCCAGCCGGTGAGGATGGAGTCGATCGTGGCCGTGGTCGGCGTGGGTCCGCCCGGCGGCACGAGTGTCCCCGAGTTCCATCCCGTGGAGCCGTTGAGCGTGTACTGATAGGGGAAAGGGGGGGGAGAACCGGCGGGAAAGGTCGTGTCCTCGCCCACGCTGCGGACCGACTCGCTGCCGATCGCGGTCCGTGACGTGCCGTCGGTGATCGACGCCAGCTTGACCTTGGAGTTCTCGTACACGATCCCATCCGTCTGCCGGCTGAAGTTCCAGTACATCCTTCCCTGACCGTTGGCCGTGGCGCTGCCGATGCTGACCATGTAATTGTTTCCGGCGTAGGGATGGCCACCCGACCAATTGACGATCGTCGCCGAATCGCTTGGGCAGAGAAACATCGTGATCGGGGTCGCGAACAGCGGGGCGAATGCCGGATTGGGTTCCTGGGAGGCGAAGGTGCCACGAAAGGCCGCCTGTCGGAAATCGAACCGGTCGGCGAGCGACGCTTCCTCGACGTACGGCAGGAGCCTGGCGTGCAGCGACCAGCCACCTCCCGCGGACCAGGGGCTCGAGGCCGCCGGAGGGCGGGCATCCGTCGGCGGAAAGTGACGCTTCGCCGATTCGTAAATCAGGATGGCGAGCCCGAGTTGTCGCAGATTGCCCGCGCAGTTCATCTGCCGAGCCGTTTCCCGGGCACCCTGCGCGGCCGGCAGCAGGAGGCCGACGAGGGTCGCGACGATCGCGATCACGACGAGCACTTCCACGAGCGTGAAACCGTCAACGGCACGAACGGCACGCCCGAGGCGGCGGCCGTGGATCGACGTATCCATGAAGTGTCCTTGCGAGTGTTTGGTGGTCACGCAACCACGGCCGCTAGCTATCCGCGGCAGGGGGGGTGGGCAGCACCGTCGGGGCGGCCGGCGACGTGCCAGCGGCCGCGCACGAACGTGGAGAGGTGCGTCAGAGAACCCGCGGTGGCGGCGGATCGAGCGGTTCGCCCGCACGGGAGACGTAGTCGTCGGCGACCACGACCGGCCCGATCGCGGGGCGGGGAAGTTCGCACGACGCCGGCGCCGGCGGCGACACGGCCACGCCAAGCGCGGTCCATTCAGACACGATGCCCCCGCAGGCGAGCATCGCCCGCAGGCTGACACCCCTACCGGACGTCTCGGCGCCGCAGGACTCGGCGTTGCAGATGGGGTCGCCATCGGCCTCGTCGGCGGCGCCGCAGGACGGCTCCGCCGACCGCGCGGCACAGCAACCGCCCGCGACCGCCACGTGCGGCGGCTCTCCCACACGGCGACGGAGAGCCGCGATCACGGCCGGTTCGACGCCCTGGGTCTCGGCCCAGCGGAGCATCTCGGTCGGCGTGTGGCAGCAGCAGTGGCTGAAGCACCGCTCGGCCGACTCACACCCGCAGGGAGTGTCCATGCAGGGGAAGGGCCGTGAGCGATCCTTGTCGGCGAGTGTGCGGGAGGCGGCCGCCGCCGGAAGCGTCACCGGCAGGGGCAGTCCCGAGGCCACCAGACCATGGAGACCGAGCATCGCCCAGGCGACAGCGCGGCGAAGGATACGGCGGGCGAACATTGACGCAGAGCCTACACCCCCTCGGCAGCCGGGTGAAGCACGTGCCACGAGTGCCGCAGGCCACCGTTGCCCGGCGGTGGTGACGTCATCCCATCGTCCGCAGGAACTGCACCGCATCGGCCAGTTCCGACCGTGCCTCCCGCGGCTCGACCGGATCGAGACCGATCCAGCCTTGGAACCCCCGCTCCTCGAGCGCCGCGAAGACTCTCGCGAAGTCGACCTGCCCGGTGCCGAGGATCACCGCCCGGCCCCGGCCCGCGAACGGTCCGGCCACCGCGTCGGTGGCGTGCACCGCCGCCACGTGGTCGCCGAGGGCCGCCACCGCCGCGACCGGATCATGGCCGTTGACGACGAGCGCGCCGGTGACCAGATCGCAGGCCAGGCTGCCCGCCGGCAGGGCGGCGATCAGGCGGGCGAGATCGGCCGGTGCCGCTCGGCCGGCCTCGGCGCAGAGCGTGCCGCCGACGTGCTGGGACCACGCACCGATGTCGGAGAGCACGTCCACCATCAGTCGCCACTCGGCACGTTCCGGCGAGTCGGGAATCTTGCCGACGTGGTTGAAGACGAGACGGGCGCCGAGGTCGTAGGCCAGCCGCAGGGCCCCCTTCGTGGCGGTGATCCTGCCCTCCAGCCGGTCGGCGTCCCCGTAACCGCCTCGCGTGGGGAAGGCGATGCCGGACACCTCCAAGCCCTCGTCGCCGAGCCACTTGCGAATCTGTCGCATGCCGGTCCGCGTCAGCTGGTCCGGGTCGAGGCCGTACCGGGCGTCGAGTTCGACGGCCCGGAACCCGAGGTCGCGGGCGATCCGCAGCGTTTGCCGCAGGTCGCGCGACAACGCGGCCACTGGCACGGAGAGACGCGATGAGTGCATGGCTGCAAGCCGCTGCCGAGCGGGGACGGACGGTGCGAGGCGAGTCCCAGGCATAGTATCCTGACCCCCATGCCCACGCTGACAGAAGTCGTCGCGGCCCTCGAGCGAATCGCCCCGCTGCGGTTGGCGGCGGACTGGGATGCGGTCGGCCTGCTCGTCGCCCCCCGGGGCGGGGACGTGCGGCGGATCGTCGTTTGCCTGACGCTCACACCCGAGGTGGCCGCCGAGGCCGCACGGGAGCGGGCCGATCTCGTGGTCACGCATCATCCGCTTCCCTTTCGTCCCATCGGGCGGATCACGCCGGAGACGGGCACCGGTCGCGTGCTCCTGGAGTTGGTGGCGGCGGGCTGCGGTGTCTGGAGCAGCCACACGGCCTGGGATTCGGCGGCCGGAGGGATCAACGACCAGCTCGCCTCCCTGCTCTCGCTTGACGCCGTCGTGCCGATCGTGCCCGATCCCATCGACCCGTCGGTCGGGTTCGGCCGGCTGGGCCGCTCGGCCGTCGGCCAGACGCCTGCGGCGCTCGGCCGCCTGCTCGCTGACCGTCTCGGTGCGCGGGGGGTGCAGTTGGTGGCCGACGACGACCAGCGCGAGGCCGGCCGGGTGGGCGTCGTCTGCGGCAGCGGCGGCGACCTCGTCGGCCGCGTGGCCGACGAGGGCTGTCGGACGCTCGTCACCGGAGAGATCAAGCTCCATCAGGCGATCGAGGCGCGGGCGGCCGGACTCGCGGTGGTCGCCGTCGGCCACCACGCAAGCGAGTATTTCTCGATGGTGGAACTGTCCCGCCGGCTGGTCGCCGAGACGCCGGGACTCGAAGCCCGGGTCGCCGCATCCGATCGCGATCCGATCACGTGGCCCTGACATCGAGCTTCCTAGGTCCTACACTGCTGAAAATGCTGTGGAGCGACCCCGAATGCCCCATTACCTCACCGCCCTGCTTGTCTACAACGAAGCTCCTCACGTCGCGGCGGTGCTCGACGCGATGCTCAAGGTGACGTCGGAAGTCCTGGTCGTCGACGACGGCTCGAACGACGGCACGGTCGACGTGTTGGCGGCCCTGGCCACTCGGCCCGGCGACGTCCGCGTCACCCGACACCCAGTCAATCGCGGCTATGGGGCGGCGGTGGCCACCGCCTTCGCCGAGACGCTGGCCGGGCCGTGGGACGGCCTGGTCACGATCGACTGCGACGGACAGCACCAGCCGCAGCTGATCCCGGCCTTCATCGCCGCGGCCAGCAGGCCCGGCGGCCCCGATATCGTCAGCGGCAGCCGATACCTCGAACGGTTCCCCGGCGACAGCGAGCCGCCCGAGTCGCGGCGGCGGATCAACGCCGAAATCACGGCCGACATCAATCGCCGGCTCGGGCTCATGCTCACCGACGCGTTCTGCGGCTTTAAAGCCTACACGAGGCGGGCCCTGACGGCGCTCGAGGTCACGGAGCCGGGCTACGCGATGCCACTGGAGCTTTGGGTGCGGGCCGCCGCGGCCGGGCTTTCGATCGCGGAGTTTCCGGTGCCGCTGGTCTACCTCGACCTGGCACGGAGTTTCGGGGGTGCGCTCGACGATGCCGCCACCCGCCTGGCCTACTACCGGGAGGTGCTCGACCGGGCGGAGGCGGCCGTGGCCGCCGGCCGGCCCGGCCGCGGCTGAAAGGGTGGCCGGGGCGGTGGGGATTGTGCTACGGTCGGCGTCTTTCGTCGTCCGGCATCCGCACCATGACCGCCCGCCGCCGCCTGCACGAGCCCTCCGAACCCTCCGGGACCAGGCTCGTCGACCCGCCGATCGTGCCGTCCTCGGGGACCGGCTCCATCGAGGCGCTGGTCGACAACAACCGGCTGTTGCGGACAGCGCTGGAGGTGCGGATCGGCGACATGCGGCTCCACGAACTCGTCGCGGCCACCCGCCGCGAGGTGCTGATGGTGGCGGCCGAATATTCAGGCTCGTACCGCGACGTGCGACGGACCGGCGACATGGCCGAGTGGATCGCCCGACCCGTGATCATGGGGGGCCATCAGCCGGAGATGTTCCATCCGGGCGTGTGGCTCAAGAACGCAGTCCTCGATGCCTACGCCAGGCAGGTCGGGGGCACGGCCTTGAACCTCGTCGTCGACTCCGACCGGTGCGGGCGAACGAGCCTCGACGTGCCGGTGGGCACCCCTTCGGAAGCGCACGTCGAGCGAGTCTCCTTCGACGCCGCGGCGCCGGAGATGGCCTGGGAGGAGCGGGCCGTCGTCGACCAGGCCTGCTTTGAGTCGTTTGGCGGGCGGGCAGCCGGACTGCTCCTGCCGCTGGTGCCCGATGCGATCCTGCGACGTTGGTGGCCGCTGGTCATCGATCGAGCCCGCGAGAGCCACCGCCTCGGGCTCGCGATCGCCCAGGCCCGGCACATCGTCGAGGAGCGGTTCGGATTGGAGACGCTCGAGCTGCCCGTCGGCGAGTTGGTCAAGTTGCCGACGGTGATGGTGTTCACCGGCTGGCTGCTGGCCCATGCTCGTCTCCTGCACGAGGCCTACAACGAGTCCCTGGCGATGCACCGCCGCTCGCATCGCATCCGAGGCCGCGGCAGGCCGATGCCCGATCTGGCGGTGCGACACGACGCCAGTGGCGAATGGGTCGAGGTGCCGTGGTGGCTGTGGTCTCGGGAGGATGCCCGCCGGCGGCGGGTCTTCGCGTCCGCGTCCCCCGGTGTCCTGGCCCTTTCCGACCTGGAGACCGTGCGGGTCGAACTGCCGATCGCCGCCGACACGTCTCCCTCCAAGTGGATCGACGCCCTCTCCCGGATGGAGGAGCACGCCATCAGGCTGCGGCCTCGGGCCCTCATGACCACGCTGTTAACGCGGCTGCTCGTGGCCGACGTCTTCGTGCACGGCATCGGCGGATCGGCCTACGACTCGATCACCGACGAGATCGTCCGCCGCCTGATCGGCTCTGATCCCCCGCGGCACGCGGTGGTCTCAGGCACGCTGCGGCTCCCACTGGCCCGGGTGTTTCCCGGCCTCGAGTCGTCCGATCCGGCAGCCGAACTGGCGGGCGTGCGGCGGACCATCCGGGACGTCGCGTATCATCCCGAGCGGCACTTCGCCCCCGGCGACGAACTGCCGGTGGAGATCCGCGACACCGTGCTGGGCAAGCAGCGTTGGGTGGAGACGGTGCCGACGGCGGCCCTGTCGCGCCGGCGGTGCCACGAGATTCGCGCCGCAAACGCCCGTCTGGCCGCGTATGCGAGCGGTCTGGTTCGAGATCTGGGGCAACGTGCCGCGACGCTGGAGGAGGCCGTCCAGGCCCGCAACGTGCTCTGTGCCCGGACGCATCCATGGTGTTTTTTCCCGGAGAGAATGCTGCGGGAGTTCCTGCTACTGGAAAACGCCTAATCGACCGCTTATCCTGTGCGGCCAACGGATTGCGACTGCGACTCCAGGGAAAGGAGGCATCATGCATCGGGCGGATCGTTTCCCGAGCAGGCTTCACGATCGACACGTCCGCCGCCTGCCGCGGCAGGTTTCCTCGCGGCCCTCGCCGAGGGCCGCCGAGCCTGTCGGAGCAGCTAAAAAGCGGCACAAGCCCAGGCTCACGGTGCGGTCGGCCACGGGCCGCGTGGCCGACGCCACGGTGAAGTCCCGTGCCAGCCGGCGTCCGGCACAGGCGCGCGACGGCGTAGCGCTCGTGAGGCTCGCTCAGGGCACGTCGAAGCTCCTCAAGGAGCCGCAGGTCGAACGGCCCCGTGGCGGTCGGCCTGAATCGAGTGCGGTGGAGACGGTGGAAATCCGCCCTTCGGCCCGCGTTATCACGCGGGGGACCCCGGTGCACCATATCCCTCACCAACCGGCTGTGCCCTTCGTGCCTCCGGCCTGGATGCTCGAGGAGAGCCAGATTTCGCCGGCCCGGGCAGGTGAGCAAAACGAAATTCTCCAGCTGCTCGCCGGGCTGCCCATGCCTCCGACGCGGGCCGAGTTCCACGCAGCTGTCGACCACCCCGAGCACGATTCGGCCAACCGTCTGGTCGCCCGACTCAGCGGCCGGATCGTCGGTCACGTCGAGATCGTGCCGCGGGCGCTGCTCGTCGGAGCGGCGACGGTGCCGGGCGCGGTGGTCGATCGGCTTGCCGTGCTCCCCGAGTGTCGCGGGGTCGGTCATGGCCAGCGGCTGGTGCGGGCCGCCGAGGAGCGGATGCGGCAGACCGGTGCGGTGGTCGCCTTCTCGCGCACCCGTATCGCCCCCTCGTTCCACGAGCTCGGCTGGAGCGTGCTGGGTCGTGACTGCGCCACGCCCGGCCGGCCCACCGAGATCATGGCCCGGCTGCTCGAAGGGCCGCGACGCAACGGCGAAGCGGTGACCATGCGGCAATGGCGGCACGTCGAGTTGCCGGCGATCCTGCGAATCTACGGCCAGAACGCCTGCCGCTTCGTCGGGCCGCTCAACCGCGACGAGAACTACGGTCGCTGGCTGGTCAGCCGGGGTGCGGTCGACTCGATCATGGTGGCGCTGGTCGGCCAAGACCGCTATGAGCTCCACGAGTCGAGTGCGCGAATCGTCGGCTACTGCATCCAGTCGGGTAACCGCGTGCTCGAGATCATGGCCGATCCGGAGTTCGCCGGTCTGGAGCGTGAGATTCTGGCCCGGGTCTGTGCCGAGGCAATCGAGAATGACCGCCAGGAAATCGTCTACGAGTCGAGCGCGGCGGATCCGCTGCACGCGGCCGTGGCCGGTGGCGACGGGCGGGTCGCCCAAGGCGACCGCATGGTCGTGGCCAAGGTGTTCCGGCCCCACGTCCTGCTGGAGGCGGTCGCGCCCGCCGTGGCGGAGCGGGTCGCGGCGGCGGGCATCCGCGAGACGGTCGAGCTCGGTCTCGACGCCCCCTCCTTCCGCGGTTCGGTGATCGTGGCCGAGGGCAAGGGGGAGGCACGGAAAACGCGGCAGGCGTCGGTGCATCCGGGTCGGATCGGCCGCAGTTACCTGCGACTCTCCGACGACGAACTCGGCCGGCTCCTGCTGGGCCAGAGCGATCCGATCGAGGCGGTGGCCGCAGGGCGGATGGAACCCTCCACGCAGATGGCACAAAAGCTCGCCGGGCAGCTCTTCCCGCGGCAGCCGCTGTGGTGCCCGCTGTGGGACGATCTGCCGGCCTGATACGGCTCCCACTTGATCCTCGTGCGCCCGGGCCCAGTGCGCTGCTGATTTGGCGTTGCTGGCGGGGAACGCCTGCGAGCGTGGGTTTGGGGCTACCCGTCCTCCGTCGCCGGACGTTCGTTGCGGGCATCCTGCCCTCCACTCACTCGATGCCGGCAGCGCTTCGGCATGCTGTCTCCGCTGGCCGCCAAGGCCGGCTCCCGGCGCACGGGCAATCCCTCGCGGGTCCGTGGCAATGCCCGACGGGCAAGGTGTCAGCCGCCGAGGGCGCCGGCGAGCCACTGGTCAGCCCAGGTGCGGACCTTGTCCACGCCCTTGCGATGGCAGAAGTCACCGAGCGTCTCGGCCGGCTTCCGCTCGGCCTTGTAGCAGGCCAGCACCGCCGTCAGTTCGCGACAGAGATCTTCGAAAGGCACGACGTCCTTGTACTGCTCGTTGAGTCGATCGCCGAGCAACCGACCACCTAGAAAGATCGTGTATTTGCCGGCCGTTCGACCGACGATGCCGATGTCGGAGTTGTAGGGCCTGGCACAGGCGTTGGGACAGCCGGTCATGCGCAGCGTGAAGGCGTCATGGGTGAGTCCCAGTTTCGCCACCTCCGGCTCCAGCGAGTCGATCAGACCCGGCAACACCCGCTCGCTCTCGGCGACCGCCAGACCGCAGGTGGGCAGGGCCACGCAGGCCATGCTCCAGCGGCGCAGGGTCGAGATCTCCTCCGAGGTCTTGACGCCGTGGTCGTGCAGGATGCCGGCGATCCGCTCCCGATCGCCGGCCGCCAGATCGGTAAAGAGCAGGCTCTGGTGCGAGGTGATCCGCACACCCGGCTTCACGTCGTGGAGGATCCGCCGCAGGGCGGTCTTGAGCCGGAAGTCGCCGGTGTCGTGGACGCGGCCGTTCTCGACGTTGAAGCCGTAGAAGAATCGGCCGTCACCCTGCGGGAACCAGCCGATGTGGTCGTCGAAGCCGTGCACGTCGGCCGGGTGGCAGGGGGCGAGCGGCTTGCCGAAATACTCTTCCACCTTGGCCCGAAAGGCCTCCAGGCCCATCGTGTGGATCGTGTACTTGAGTCGGGCCACCTTGCGGTCGCTGCGGTTGCCGTAGTCCCGCTGCACCTTGACGATCGCCTCGGCGATCGCGAGTACGTCCTCCGGCGGCACGAAGCCCAGCCGCTTGGCGAGCGCGGGAAACGTCTTGGCGGCACTCGGCGTCACGCCCATGCCACCGCCGGCAAGCACGTTGTAGCCGAGGATCTTTCCGGCTTCGTGGACGACGATGAAGCCGAGGTCGTTGGCGTAGACGTCGGTGCAGTTGTCCTCCGGGAGGGCGAAGGCCGTCTTGAACTTCCGTGGCAGGTAGGTCGGCCCGTAGATCGGCTCGACCTCGGCCCCCTTGGCACCCCCCGCGGCGAGCGTCTTCTCGCCGGTGTCAGGGTCGGTGAGCCAGATCTCGTAGTAGGCCCGCGTCCGAGGCGCCAGGTGCCGGGCCAGCTCGTCCACCGTGGCTTGCATCTGCTCGCGGACGGGATCGCCATGGAGGGGCGCCGGACAGCACATGATGTTCCGCTCGACGTCGCCGCAGGCCGCCAGCGTCGTCATCTGGTTGTCGTGCACCCGCTGCATGAAGGTCTTGAGGTCGCCCTTCACGACCCCGTGGTGCTGGATCGCCTGCCGGGTCGTGAGCCGGATCGTGCCGTTGCCCAGCTCGTCCCCCAGATCGAGCGCCTTCTCCAGCTGTTGCGCCGTCAGTTTTCCGCCCGGCACGCAGGTGCGGATCATGAACGAGATCTGTCGCTCACTCTTTTTCCCCTCGATGGCCTTGCGGGTCTCGCGGTCGTCCTGCTGGTAGGTGCCGTGGTTCTTGAGCAGTTGAATCGAGGGCTTGCCGAACCCCGCCGCGCCATCGATGAGCTCCTTGGGAATGTCACCAAGCAGGTAGTTGCTGGCGAGCTTCGCCACCTCGACGGTCGACGTTTTTGGGGTCGCGGCCGGAGCCTGGGTATTGGACGGGTCGTCTGGCATGGCGTGTGTCGGGAAGGGGCGGCGACAGGACCTGAAAACCTGGATTCACGGCTGCCGCGGCGGTGCAGCAGCTCTATCACAATAGGCGAAACGGCGGGTCGCGACGATACGGGCGGCCCGACCTTGACCTGCCCCCCAGTGCGGTACCAGTTGTGAAGTTAGGGATTCACCCTCAGATAGGCCAGCCCTGTGCGGCCGCTGAGGCGTAGCCGAAGCAGCCGCACAGGGCTGCCGCGCCTCCGGGGCCGGACCCTCAGATAGACCAGCCCTGTGCGGCCGGACGGTGTTGGAGCCCTGCCTCCAGCGCTCGATGAGCACCTTGGCCTCAAGCAGGGTGTCGAATGACTCCCGCTTCAGGAGCTCGTCCCGAAGCTTGCCGTTGAAGCTCTCCACGTAGCCGTTCTCTCAAGGCGACCCCGGCTCGATGTCCAGCGACTTCACGCCCACCCGTCCCAGCCACTTCCGGACGCACTTGGTGGTGAACTCGCTGCCCTTGTCGCTCTGGATGTGCTCAGGCACCCCCCGACGCACGAACAGGTCGCGCAGTCGCTCCAAGACGTCCTCGCTCGTGAGCTTCTTGGCAACGTCGATCGCCAGGCACTCCCTCGTGTGCTCGTCCACGATCGTCAGCATCCGGATCGGGCGGCCATCGGACGTCCGGTCCATCACGAAGTCGTAGCTCCATACATGGTTCCTGTGGGTTGGCCGCAGCCGAATGCACGAGCCGCCGTTGAGCCAGAGCCGCCTTCTCGTAGGCTGCTTTTTGGTCACTTTTAGGCCCTCCTTACGCCAGATCCGCTCCACACGCTTGTGGTTGTGACCGACGGCGTCTTCGTGCCGGCGGCAGACGATGCACCGTGCGACGCCAGGCCAGCGTTCCTACCGGCCTGACCGATCAACCAGGCCGATCTGGCCGCGCTCACCGAGCGGGTGCGCCGCCGCGTGATCCGGTGGTTCAGGCTCGCTCGCCTCATCGACGACGCGGCCGCCGCCGACATGCTCGCCTGGCAGAACAGCGGGTTTTCGGTCGATGCGAGCGTCCGGATCACGCTCATCGACCGTGATGTGCCGAGCTATTTTCAGAGCCTCGAGCACCTGCTGCGATACTGCGCCCGGCCTCCCTTCGCGCTCGAGCGGCTCTCCGTGATCCGCGGCCCAGACGGCCGGATAACCAAAGTCCGCGACGTGCTGCCCAGACACAAAGCCGCCAACTGGGTCGGCCCGGGCCGCGAGCGGAAGTCCACGCGACCTGGGGCCAATGGCGTCGTCGAACTCACGCCGTTTGAGTTCCTCGACAGGCTCGCCGATCTCGTGCCGCCGCCGCGGAAGCACCGGCATCGGTATCACGGCGGATTCGCGCCGAATCACAAGCTGAGGCGGACGGTTACGGCGCTCGCCATC